>JAADHG010000007.1 GCA_013151975.1 Chlorobiota bacterium
GAAAGAATTTTTAATACATAGCAAACGATGCTTTATCAACAATCAATTTGTTGAGGCAACACTTCATATAAAAAATGATAAGATTCATCAAATTTTTAATGGTTATCATTCCTTAGATAATATCCCACTTTTAGATTATAGCAACCTCATTGTAATGCCTGGAATTATTGATGCTCATGTGCATATTAACGAGCCAGGTCGAGACCATTGGGAAGGCTTTGAAACAGCTACAAAAGCAGCTGCCATTGGTGGTGTTACTACGCTTATTGAAATGCCTTTAAATGCAAGTCCCGTTACAACAACTTCTAAAGCTTTTCAAATTAAACAAACAGCTTCTAATAATAAACTCCATGTTAATTGCGGATTTTATGGAGGCATTATCCCAACTAATACTAACGACATTGAGGATTTAATCAAAGCAGGTGTTTTTGGTATCAAAGGTTTTCTAACACATTCAGGAATTGACGAATTTCCAAACGTGAACAAAACTCATTTAGAAGCCATTGCACCAATTTTAAAAGTCTATGATATTCCGCTATTGTTACATTGTGAGCTAAGTGATACTAATGTTCCAGAAGTTAATAATCCTAAAAGTTACCATGAGTATTTACATTCAAGACCACAACATTGGGAAACCAATGCTATTGATTTGGCTATAGAAATTCAAGAAAAATTTGATATAAAAGTTCATATTGTACATTTATCTGCTTCAGAAGGTTTAGAACGTATAAAAGAGCGTAAACAAAAAACCAATAAATTGACCGTTGAAACCTGTTCTCATTATTTATATTTTAATGCTGAAAACATTCCGGATGCTTCTCCAATTTATAAATGCGCACCTCCAATCAGAGAAAAAGAAAACAATAACTTGCTTTGGAATGCAGTATTAAATGGTGATTTTAATTTTTTAGCATCCGATCATTCTCCTGCGCCTCCAGAGCAAAAACAATTAGAAAGTGGTGATTTCTTTAAAGCATGGGGAGGAATTTCAGGTTTACAATTTACGCTTCCTTTATTATTTTCCGAAGGACGGCAAAGAGGTTTAACACTTAAAAAATTAATTCCGTTACTCACCAAAAATCCGGCACAATTTTTAGGATTAGAGCAACAAAAAGGAAAATTACAAGAAGGTTTTGATGCCGATATTACAGTTTGGGATGATTCAAAAGCTTTTACAATTACAGAAGAATCTATTCAGCATAAACATAAAGCTACACCTTATGCAAACGAAACTCTTTTTGGAAAAGTAATTCATACATTTGTTAACGGCACACAAGTGGTTGAAAACTCAAAACTAAAAACCCTCAAACAAGGGCGATTATTACTAAAACATAATTAATGCTAGAAGATAAACTAAAAAAATACACAGACCTTGCTTCCGAGAAAATTGGTGGACAAGTACTATATGCAACAGACGATTTTTTTGCTGAAAAAGAAAACCTAATCAAAGAAGGTCGTGGTATTTTTATTCCAGATAAATATACCGACCATGGAAAATGGATGGACGGCTGGGAGTCTAGGCGTAAACGTACTCCGGGTCACGATTGGGCTATCATTAAACTGGGAGCTGAAGGCATTATAAAAGGCTTCGATATTGATACCAATCATTTTTTAGGCAACCATCCGCCTTTTGCATCGGTTGAAGCTATTAATTTGGGAAATGAGAATTTATTTTGGAGTAAAGCTGACGAACTAGATTGGGAAGAAGTTTTACCAAAATCTCCTTTAGAACCTGGTAGTCAGCATTTCTTTGAAATTGATTCCGATAACGTGTATACACACGTAAGATTACACATTCATCCTGATGGTGGTGTCGCACGTTTTAGAGTCTATGGCGAAGTTTTTAAAGATTGGTCTCGTGTCAATTCAGAAGAAATAATAGATTTGGCTCTAGCAAATAACTGTGGTAAAGCACTGTGCTGTAACGACATGTTTTTTAGTGCTATGGATAATTTAATTGCGCTTACAACTGGAAAAAACATGGGAGACGGTTGGGAAACAAAACGCAACCGAACACCTAATAATGAAGATTGGGTAACTATTAAATTAGGGCATCAAGGCATTGTCAATAAAATAATTGTAGATACCAAACATTTTAAAGGCAATTATCCAGATGCTTGTGCTATTGATGCTTGTAATAGTAATAATGATGAAGCTGTTATAAATAACAAAGTACAATGGTTTCCATTATTGGAAAAACAAAAATTAGAAGCCGACCAAATGCATCATTTTGAAAGCTCTATGTTAAATGAACATGATGCTATAACTCATATTAAATTAAAGATTTATCCCGATGGCGGCATTAGTAGATTGCGCATTCTGGGGACCATAAAATAAATTAAATGATTGAGATTTTTTTAGGTATAGCTTGGTTAATAATATTCATTATAATAGTTGTTGTAACTTACAAACTACATCATTTAATCAAGTTTTATAAAGCTGAGAATAATGATGAAAAAGTGGAGTCATTACAAACGTCTCAAAATTGGTTTTATGCGCTTATTGTCATTGCAAGTGTTGGTGGTATTGGGATTCTCTATTTATTTTTAAAAGGTACTATCTGGGAAAGCCACTTGTTTGAATGGCTAAACTTAACGGTCCGTTGGATGCATATTACCTTTGGTATTGCTTGGATTGGTGCCTCTTTTTATTTTGTATTTTTAGAAAACGCTCTAAATCGAACTAAAGATGTAAGAGATGAATTGGCTGGAAATCTCTGGGCTGTTCATGGTGGTGGTTTCTACTATTTAGAAAAATACAAACTAGCTCCAAAAAAAATACCAAAAGATTTACATTGGTTTAAATACGAAGCCTATTTTACTTGGCTTTCTGGGTTCTGTTTATTAGCAATTGTCTATTATTTTAATGCAAAATCATTTTTAATAGATCCCGAAGTTTTAGATATAAGTGTTGCAGCTGCAATAACTATTAGTATTGTTTCATTAATTATTGGTTGGATAATCTACGACCAAATGTGTAAACGATTAATTAGCAATAAACTTGTTTTCACTATTGCTATGACAGTGTTTTTAATCTTTTTTGCATGGTTTTATGCACAAGTTTTTAGTGGAAGAGCAGCATACATACATTTTGGTGCTTTAATAGGAACCTTAATGGCTGCCAATGTGTTTTTCATTATCATTCCTGGGCAAAAACGCATGGTAAATGCCGCAAAAAAAGGATTAGCACCAAATCCGGAAGACGGCAAAGCCGCTTTTATTCGTTCGTATTCTAATAACTATTTTACGCTTCCCGTATTATTTATTATGATAAGCAATCATTTTCCGAGTACCTTCGGAAACACTTATCAATGGATTGTTCTTATTGCCATTACCATAGGAAGTGCAGGTATAAAACACTATTTAAACGCACGCGAAAAAGGGCAACTTTCGGTTTGGGTAATGCCAATTTCTGTGTTACTTTTGTTATCCGTAGCATTTGTTACAGCACCAGAAAAACCTAAATATGAAGCGTGTACCGAAACAGTTTCTTTAGAACAAGTAAGTACCATTATTAATAATAGGTGTACTGTGTGTCATTCAGCAAACCCAACAGATGCTATTTGGAAAGTAGCCCCAAATGGTGTAAAGTATGACACTGCAGATCAAATTTACAACCTGAGAGATAAAATTTTTCAGCGTGTTGTGGTAGTAAAAAATATGCCCTTTAACAATAACCAAACCGGAATGACTCAAGAAGAACGCGATATCATTAATTGTTGGATAAATCAAGGAGCACCAAAATAAAATAAGATGATAACACTAAACATACTCAATTCACTATCAGAAAAAGAAGCACATAATCATCTTGAAAAGTGTTGTGTGTCTAAAACTTGGATTTCAAAAATGGTAGAATTAAGACCCTTTTCTTCTGAAGAAGATGTCCTGAAAAAAGCAGCTTCTATTTGGTATAACGATTGTACAATTGACGATTTCAAGGAAGCTTTTACTGGGCATCCAAAAATTGGCGATGTGGAGAGCTTAAAAGAAAAATTTGCCCATACTAAGGATTGGGCAAATAATGAGCAATCAAAAATGGCTGAAGCCGATATGCAAACTGTTGAAGCATTGGCAGAAGCAAACACACAATACGAAGCCAAATTTGGTTATATTTTTATTGTTAGTGCAAGTGGAAAATCGGCCAGTGAAATGCTCGCCATTATTAATACCAGATTACAAAACAAAAAAGAAGATGAGATTTATGTTGCCATGAACGAGCAACATAAAATTACTGTAATCCGGTTGGATAAATTAATTAAAGGGTTAACTGAAACAGCTAGTTTACAAAGTCATATTACAACACATGCTTTAGACACATCTGTTGGTACACCAGCAAATGGTATGATTATTACCTTAAAAGGACTACGAGATAACCTGTGGAAACCTATGAATGTTGGCATTACTAATACCGATGGACGTATTAGTGATGTGCTTCCTCCTGGCAGGATATTAATTCCGGGAGTTTATGTAATGTCGTTTAACACACATGCTTACTATGAAAGCAAAACACAAAAAGGCTTTTACCCTGAAGTTTCTATACAATTTGAAGTAACCGATAATAGTCATTACCATATTCCATTATTAATAAATCCATTTGGGTATACCACATATAGAGGGAGTTAAAAATTACTAAAATGTCATTCCAACAGAGTGAGAAACGAACGACGAGGAATCTCATCATTATTATATAGATTCTTCATTTTAGTCTGTCTTGATCCACAGCCAAAAGATTCAGAATGACACTAAAAAATTAAAAATGAATTTAAGTATTTCAGAAGATAAAAAATCGCGCATATTTGGCGACTTAAAAGTTGCCAATACCACATTCAATAAAATTTATCGCGGCGATAGAGAAGATAGGCAACCCATACATACAGTATATGGAGGCGCCAATCTTTTTAAATCTAATACTACACAAGTCTTAGGCACAATTGCTTTAAAATCTTTATTGCATTATGCACCTAACTTTATAGAGTTTGGTAAAGCCTTTCAACTCAATGGGTTTGAAAATTTTCCAAAAGATGTTGCCATTCAAAAAGCACTTATTGACGAACTTGATACGCTTTCAGAAGACCAGTTAAAAAATCATAACGCTGGGTTTTCATATCGCATTTATAAAAAGGTAATCACAAAATTAAAGCGTGAAGCTGTCGAAGATTTTAGAATAGATTTTGAAGATGGTTTTGGAAATCGTTCAGACAAAGAAGAAGACGACACAGCAATTACAGCCGCAACTCAAGTAACAAAAGGCATGCAAGACAATACGCTTTCGCCTTTTATTGGGATTAGAATAAAACCGTTTACCGAAGAATTAAAAGAACGCGGTTTACGCACTCTTGATATATTTTTAACCACTTTACTCACAGAGACCAACGGGAAGTTACCAAATAATTTTGTAGTCATGCTTCCAAAAGTGACTATTCCCGAGCAGATTATTGCTTTGGTCTCATTTTTTGAAATTATAGAGGAACAATTCCATTTGGAATCTGGAGCTTTAAAAATGGAGATAATGGTAGAAACCACACAATCTATTATAGACCATACAGGAACAAACCCGTTATACCGTTTTATTTTAGCAAGTAAAGGACGTTGCATTGCAACGCATTTTGGTACTTACGATTATACAGCCTCAAACAACATTACAGCAAGATATCAAGAAATGGATCATGATGTATGTGATTTTGCACATTATATGACCAAAGTCGCCTTAAATCATACTGGTGTTTGGCTTTCTGATGGTGCAACCAATACCATGCCTATCGGACCCCATCGTGGCGAATTAACCGAAGCACAAGAACTAGAAAATAAAACTGTGGTGCATCGTGCATGGTTGAAAGGTTATAAACATATTCGGCATTCGTTATATAAAGGACTATATCAAGGTTGGGATTTGAATCCTGCGCAACTACCTATGCGTTACACAGCAGTTTATGCCTTCTTTTTAGAGAGTTATGACGATGCCGTTTTACGCTTAAAAACCTTTGTTGAAAAAGCAGCCCAAGCTACTTTAATTGGGGATACTTTTGATGATGCAGCCACAGGACAAGGACTCTTAAACTACTTTTTAAAAGCCTTAAATAGTGGTGCAATAACTATGGATGAAGTGCTAGCAACCGGTTTAACTCTGGATGAAATTAGAACACGCTCGTTTGCTAAAATTTTGAAAGATAGACGTTCGAAAATGTAATTGATTTGTCATTCCGACAGAGTGACCAAAGAAGCGACGAGGAATCTCATTATGAGATTCTTCTCTTTAGACTGTCTTAAACGTCAGTCGAAAGATTCAGAATGACAGTTATCCTTTATAATGCTCTTGCAACAACTGCGCAACCACACTAATGGCTATTTCTTTAGGTGAGTTTCCTCCTATTTCTATACCAATAGGGCAAACTACATTGGTCATACCCTCTTTAATAGATAGTTCGTTAATCAACATATTATGAAACCGCACACGCTTGGTTTTACTACCAATAAGTCCTAAGAATTTAGTGTCGTTTTGTAACGCCATAACTATAATATCAAAATCGATAGTATGGTCATGAGTCATTACAAGTACATAGCAATTGTTGCCCCAATGCACTGCATCTTTAAATGTTTTAAAATCATTTATGCTCACCGTACATTTTGTAACATGGTCTTCAAACTCCATATTGGAGAGCCAACCGTCTCTGGAATCTATTAAATTAACCTGAAAAGGGGTGTCCTTTAACAATTGACATATTTCAACACCAATATGTCCTGCTCCAAATAAAAATAGTTCTGGTGATTGGTTCATAGGCTCTATAATTAATTCAACTTTTCCACCACAGCATTGCTCAAATTCTGGCCCTAAAGTGTATGAAAGTTCTATTATTCTGTTTTCATTAATGGCTATTATCGCCTCATCAATGGCCAGAAACTCTAACTTCCCTCCTCCAACGGTTCCAAATATGTCTTTCTTTTTAGTGACAATCATTCTGGAACCAACTACGCAAGGTGTAGACCCTAAGCATTTAGTAACTGTAACCAAAGCAATGGGGACTCTTTTAGTTTTAAAATCGTTTAATAATTCAATCCAGTTGGTCATAACGCTTAAAGTACATCTAAAAATAAGATTTTTTCTATGAAGTAAATCTATATAGAATAAAAAACCTCCTTAGATAAATTACCTAAAGAGGATTTTATAAATATGTATTATTTTAAAATTATCTACTGTTTTTTAAACTTTGAAATACCTTCTTTAAGCCAGTTGTAATACACTTCGGCATCTGGTGTGTAAGCTATTGGGTCAATCAGATTTTCTTCATTAAGATCCATGAGCACATAAAACGGTTGTGAATTGGCTTTATATTTTATGGTTTGAAATTCGCTCCACTTCTGACCAATATACTTTAACTTCTTTCCTGGTCGTAATTGTGAATCCACAATTTCATCAGCTTCTAACTTACGCTTGTCATCAACATATAGAGAAATAAGCACTACCTCATTCTTCAAAATATTTAAAACATTAGGTTTTGGCCATACATTCTGTTCCATTTTTCTACAATTAACACAAGCCCAACCTGTAAAGTCTAACATTACTGGTTTACCTACTTTTTTAGCATAAGCCAATCCTGTATCATAATCGTGGAATGCCATAATATCATGCGGCGCCAATAAATGAGCTCCTTCTGGTAAATCACCATGATTTGCTGTAACTGAACCTCCTCCTAGTTTTGTAAAACCTACACCATAAGGCGATTCACTATAATCTTGTGGTGGTGGAAAAGCACTAATTAAATTTAAAGGTGCTCCCCAAAGTCCCGGAATCATATAAATGGTAAATGTTAACACAATTAATCCTAATCCTAGCCTTCCAACCGAAATATATTCTAAAGGAGAATCGTGTGGTAAACGTATTTTTCCAAAGAGATAGAATGCTAATGCCCCAAAAACGGCTATCCAAATAGCGATAAAAACCTCTCGCTCTAAAATATGTAATTGCAATACCAAATCGGCTTGCGATAGGAATTTAAAGGCTAATGCCAATTCTAAAAATCCTAAAACAACTTTAACTGTATTTAACCAGCCACCTGATTTTGGCAAGGAATTCATCCATCCTGGGAAAGCTGCAAATAATGCAAATGGTAAGGCTATGGCTAATGAAAATCCTAGCATCCCAACAATTGGACCAATTTTATCGCCGCCAGAAGCTGCTTCTACCAAAATTGCTCCTACTATTGGACCTGTACAAGAAAAAGAAACTATGGCCAATGCTAATGCCATAAAAAAGATGCCTATCAATCCGCTTTTATTAGATTGTGCATCTACTTTATTTGCCCAAGAACTAGGTAACGTAATTTCGAATGCACCTAAAAAGGATATTGCAAATACCATTAATAATAAGAAGAATATAATATTAAACCAGACATTGGTTGCTAAGGCATTTAATGCACTTGGTCCAAATATAACTGAAACTACTACTCCTAATAATACGTAAATAACAACAATACTAACACCGTAAATTATTGCGTTTTTTATTCCTTGTGCTTTATTTTTACTTTGCTTGGTAAAAAAGCTTACAGTTAATGGAATCATAGGGAAGACACAAGGCGTTAATAACGCAGCAAACCCAAATATAAACGCTATAAAGAATGTACCCCAAAGCCCACGTTTGGATTCTGATTTAGAAGTCTCAACAGTAGTTGTTTCCTTTTGCTTTTGAACTGTTACACTTGTTACTTCGCTACTTGTAGTTGATGCTCCAGAAAGGTTAAACACCAAATCTACTTCGGTTGGTGGTAAACATTTTTCATCATCGCAGACCATATACTCCACAAAACCATTAATTGTGGTTTTATCTCCTAATACTTCTATTTTTTGTTCAAAAATAGCCTTATTCTCAAAAAACTTAATACGCATTTCAAAAACAGGATCGTCTATAGTATGTCCTTCTTCTTCTGAAGTATTACCAATAATTTTAAACGCTCCATTGTCATCGTCATAAGTAAAGGTTGTTGGAATTGGTCCATCTTCTGGAACACTCTGAGAATATAGATGCCAACCAGCATCAATAGTTGCTGTTGAAATTAATTTATATTCGGTATCCGAAATTTTCTCAACACTGGTTGTCCACTTTACAGGATCAAGAATTTGGGCTGTTACATAGAATTGACCTATGAATAAACAAAAAAGAACTAGTATAACTTTTTTCATATTTCTATCTTCTGTGAATCTATTTTATTTCAAATGCTAAATCAACCTCGGTTGGCGGTAAACATTGAGTATCATTACACACCATATACTCTACTACTGCATTTATAACAAAAACACCTTTTGCTTTTAGCTTAATACTTTGTTTGAATATTGCCTTGTTTCCAAAATACTTAATCTTCATTCCAAAAACAGGATCATCAATTGTATGTCCTTGGTCTTCTTTAGTATTTCCCTTTTTAAGGTATTTACCATTCCCTTCGTATACAAAACTGGTTGGAATGGGACCATCATCTGGAACAGTTTGCGAATATAAATGCCATTCGTCATCTATTGAAGCTGTTGTTACCAATTCATATTCAGTATCAGAAATCATGTTTACACTTGTTGTCCATTTTACAGGGTCTAGAATTTGTGCAAATACATTTGTACTAATTACTAAAGCGATGATTAAACCTAGTTTTTTCATAATTATTTACATACAAATAAAAATCAAAAATAAGTTAAAGACATTTAGTAATCAATTTTATTAAAATATTTTAACGAAACATTAATTTACTTCAGGATTAACTACAATTTCAAACGATTTTATGTCGTTTATAAGTTGGGTTACAATTTTTAATTTCTTTTAACAGCTTTAATGTAATCTTTTGTATATTTTTCCGAACTAATGCAAACGTATTAGAAACTAATATAAAATGTAATTATATGTCTAAAACATATTACGACTCAGCAGATTTAAGGAAATTTGGAAATATTACAGAATGGAGTAAAGAATTAGGAGAAAAATTTTTTGAATATTACAATTCTGTTTTCAAAGAAGGCGCTTTAACAGCACGTGAAAAATCGTTGATTGCACTTGCTGTTTCCCATGTTGTGAAATGCCCATATTGCATTGATGCGTATTCTAAAGATGGTTTGCAAAGAGGACTCACAAAAGAAGAAATGATGGAAGCGGTACATGCTGGGGCAGCTATTGAAAGTGGTGCAACCTTAGTACATGCAGTACAAATGATGAATAAAGTGAATAAATTGGAAATGTAAGCAGGTTGTTGGCTTTGTTTTGCAAAACAAAATCTTATACGTTTCTTATTCCAAACAAAAATATAACAATTGATTACAAAATCACTACATAAACGCGAAAGTGAATTGGCTAATGCTAATAGGCAATTAGAAATTTTGTCTAACGGCATTTTCCAAAATGAAGAACTGCCTAAGTTTGCTACTAAAATTAGAGAGACCAATCAGTTCCCTCTGCGTCCTAACACCTTGGAAATCCTTCAGATAAATGTAGGATATATGTGTAACCAAGTATGTTCGCATTGCCATGTAGATGCTGGTCCAGACCGTAAAGAAATCATGACACGAGATACTATGAAAATGTGTTTGGATGTTATTAAAAAAACAGGAGCACATACCTTAGATTTAACTGGTGGCGCACCCGAAATGAATCCTGATTTTAGATGGTTTGTTGAGGAAGCTGCAAAAGTTGGAATTAAAGATTTTATAGTTCGTTCAAACCTTACCATAATTAGAGCGAATAAAAAGTATTACGATTTACCTGAATTTTTCAAAAAACACAATGTTCACGTCGTCAGTTCCATGCCACACTGGACTCGTGGTAAAACAGATAAGCAAAGAGGCGAAGGCGTTTTTGACCAATCTATTAAAGCCTTACAAGAATTGAATGCTGTAGGTTATGGTATGCCAAATAGCACTTTAAAATTAGACTTGGTTTATAATCCGTCAGGGGCATTTTTACCTGGAGACCAAATGGCTCTAGAACATGATTTTAAAAAGGCGTTATTAGAAGATTTTGATATTAATTTTCACAATTTATTTGCCATTACAAATTTACCTATATCGCGCTTTTTAGATTATTTAATCGCTTCAGAAAACTATGAAGATTATATGTATTCTCTGGTAGAGGCTTACAACCCATCGGCAGTTAAAAATGTAATGTGCACCAATACTATTTCTGTAAGTTGGGATGGTTGGTTATACGATTGTGATTTTAATCAAATACTAGGCTTAAAAGTTGATAGTAAAGTCAAGCACATAAAAGATTATAACGAAGAACTGCTTCAAAATAGAAACATAATTATCTCACAGCACTGTTATGGCTGTACTGCAGGCGCCGGAAGTAGCTGTCAAGGTACTGTTGCTTAACTTTTTCTGTAAAACAAGAATATCAATGAAGCTACACAATTATTACATATTTATATTCTTCATAGCATTTTCAAGTAATGCCCAAAATTCCCTTTCGGAATTATTAAATCAATTTAATGATAGGAGCATCCCTTATATTTCAGTTCAGGAATTGGCAATGCCAAAAACTGAAGCTGTAATTTTAGATGCGAGAGAGCGAAATGAATACGACACAAGTCATTTAAAAAATGCGATTTATGTAGGGTATAATCTTTTTCAAATAGATTCTATCCAAAAAAAAATAGTAAATAAAGATCAAAATATTGTAGTGTATTGTTCATTAGGTATTCGTTCTGAAACTATTGCTAAAAAACTTAAAAAAGCAGGTTACTCAAATGTATTAAATCTATACGGTGGAATTTTTGAATGGAAGAATAAAGGATTTAAAGTATTTGATTCTGAAGAAAAAGAGACTGAGAATGTTCATGCATTTTCAAAAGAATGGAGTAAATGGCTAGTAAAAGGAATTAAAAAATATAACTGAAAAACGCTTCGCAATTTTTGAAATTATAATACATGGGACTGATTAGCACAAAAGATTCTGACGGAGATAATGAAATAGCTTATAATTTTCATTTTCCTACTTCAAAAAAAGCCCTTATTATTTTTACCAGAAACCCTGAATTAGGTAAAGTTAAAACACGATTAGCTAAAACTATTGGAAATGAAGCGGCCTTAAATATTTACAACCATTTATTATTTCATACGGCAACTACTGTAGCACAAGTAAAAGTAGATAGATTTGTGTTTTACTCCAAATCTATACACAAAAATGACGTTTGGGATTCTTCTTTATTTAGAAAAAAGCTACAATATGGAGAAGATTTAGGAATGAAGATGAAAAATGCTTTTAATGA
>JAADHG010000083.1 GCA_013151975.1 Chlorobiota bacterium
ATTTTGTTTTATCCTGAATTATTTTCTGAAGAACAAACAAACAGTTTAATAGCTAATCAAATAGACATTATTGAAGTATCAAAAGAGGTCTATCAAAAGCTAGCCTATCGTGAAACTACCGAAGGCATTATTGCTGTAGCAAAAACAAAAGATTTATCAATTGACAGCATTTTATTTAAAACAGATAATCCATTAATTCTCGTTGCAGAAGCGCCTGAAAAACCTGGAAATATTGGAGCACTCCTACGTACTGCTGATGCTGCCAATGTGGATGCAGTTATTATCGCCAATCCGAAAACAGATATGTACAATCCTAATATTATTCGATCGAGTGTAGGTTGTGTTTTTACAAATCAAGTTGCTATTGGCACAACTTCGGAGATTATAAAATTCCTTAAAGAAAAAAGCATTAACATTTATTGTGCTGCCTTACAAGCTTCTGCCGACTATCATACTCAAGATTTTACAAAACCTACTGCAATTGTGGTAGGTACGGAAGCCACAGGATTAACTAATGAATGGTTAGACAATGCTACTCAAAATATTATTATACCAATGCAAGGCGAAATAGATTCTATGAATGTTTCAGTTGCTGCAGGAATTCTTATTTTTGAAGCAAAGAGACAACGAAATTTTAATTGAAACATCATTGCGAAGCGTTTTTTAACGACATAGCAATCTATTATTAAGACCAAAATTTAACTAAACTATAAAACAAACAGATTGCCACAACTTTTACAAAGTTTCGCAATGACCAAAAAACCATGACTTCACAAACATTACTTTATATCATCATCGGAATCATTATTGTTAATTTTATAATTGACAAAATTCTAGACACGCTTAACGCAAAACATTATAATGATGCGTTACCTCCAGAATTACAGGACGTTTACGATGATGAGGAATATAAAAAATCGCAATTATACAAAGCGACTAATCATAAGTTTTCAAACTTCACATCGCTATTCTCGTTAGTGTTAACACTTGGGTTTTTCTATTTTGATGGCTTTGAGTTTGTAGATAATATTGCTAGAAGCTATAGTGACAATAACATTGTAATTGCATTAATTTTCTTTGGCATTATCATGTTGGCGAGCGATATTATTACCACACCTTTTGCCTATTATAAAACCTTTGTAATTGAAGAAAAGTTTGGTTTCAACAAAACAACTGTGAAAACCTTTATTTTAGATAAGATAAAAGGCTGGTTAATGCTAGCTATTATTGGAGGTGGTATTTTAGCGCTTATCATTTGGTTTTACGAATTTACCGGAAACGCCTTCTGGTTATATGCTTGGGCTTTGGTTACTGTATTTACCGTATTTATGAATATGTTTTACTCACGACTTATTGTCCCTTTATTTAACAAACAAACACCTCTAGAGGAAGGTGAGTTACGAAATAAAATTTCAGCGTATGCAAAATCTGTAGGCTTTAAACTCAACAAAATATTTGTGATAGACGGTTCCAAACGAAGTACTAAAGCCAATGCTTATTTTTCAGGTTTTGGTAGCGAGAAACGTGTGACACTTTACGATACTTTAATTAAGGATTTAGATGATGAAGAAATAGTTGCTGTGTTAGCACACGAAGTTGGACATTATAAACGTAAACACATCATTTTTAATCTTATTGCTTCTATTGCTTTAACAGGATTAACACTTTATCTTTTATCAATATTCGTTTCTAATCCGTTACTTTCAAATGCTTTAGGTGTAGAGATACCAAGTTTTCATATTGGATTAATTGCTTTCGGAATGCTATATAGTCCTATAAGTGAGATTACTGGATTAATTATGAATTATATGTCGCGTAAATTTGAATATCAAGCTGATAATTACGCCAAGTTAACTTATACTGGAGAACATTTAATTACATCGCTAAAAAAACTATCTAAAAATAGTTTAAGCAATTTAACACCTCATAAAGCCTATGTATTTATGCATTATTCACATCCAACCTTATTACAACGCATTAAAAATTTGAGCTCTTAATTTTTTCCAGATAACTAAAAACTAAATCCTATATTAGAGCCTTTCTTTTAGTAATCATCTATGAGTTTAAAACATAACGGAAATTCAACCAAAACAAAACATTGGTTTAATCATATACCACATGCAGTAACCATGCTGTTTGGCATTATTATTTTAGTAGCCATTCTGTCTTATATCATTCCCGCAGGAACGTATGAACATATTATTGTAGACGGCAAAAAGGCTGTTGTCCCGGGTTCTTATAAAATTATCCCTTCTACTCCAATTGGCATACTCGATATGTTTAAAGCCATACCTCTTGGTTTTAAAGCTGCTGTCGAAATTATTTTTATTGTTCTCGCTGGAGCCATTATGTTTGGTTTTATGGAAAAATCTAAAGCCGTAGAAAACTCTATTGGCACACTAGTTAAAACATTAGGATTAGAAAGAAAATATCTCATTATTGTTATCATGACCTTTATTTATGGGTTTTTAGGCATTGCTGTTGGTTACGAAAATAATATTGCTATGGTACCCATTGCTGCTGTTTTAAGTTTGGCATTAGGTGGTGATCTAATTTTAGCTGCAGGAATATCGGTTGGTGCTATGACCATTGGTTTTGGTCTCTCTCCCATTAACCCATATACTGTAGGAACAGGACATAAAATTGCTGAACTGCCTATGTTTTCTGGTGCTTTATTACGAAGTATCCTTAGTTTTATAGCACTCAGCATTATGGCATATTACAACGTAAGGTATTTTAAAAAAATAAATAAACACCCCGAAAAAAGTTTAGGCAAAGGCTTAGACGAAAGTGGTATTTCACTTTCCAAACCCATACAAGACTACATGATTACAACCAATAATTGGATGGTCATTTCCGTTTTTTTATTGGGTCTTGTTGTAATTCTATACGGTGTTTTTAATCTTGGGTGGTACATCAACGAGCTATCAGCTATATTTTTAATGGTGGCTATTTTATGTGGCATTATATCCAGAATGAGTGCAACTACAATGAGCGAAACGGTTTTAGAAGCTGTTTCTAAAGCTGCTCCTGGAGCTTTTATGGTAGGTTTTGCAACATCTATTAAAGTGCTTATGGAAATGGGAAATATTAGCGATACTATTTCCTTCAACTTATCGCAAATGCTACAAGATTTACCGTTGTACGCCGCTGCAATTAGCATGTCTGTTTCGCAAACAGTCATTAATTTTTTCATTCCATCAGGTAGCGGACAAGCCTTAGCAACCTTACCTGTAATGTTACCTCTTGGTGAATCCCTCGGACTTACAAAGCAAGTCACAATCTTAGCATTTCAAATTGGTGACGGTTTATCAAATCTCGTAAACCCTACCTTAGGAGGGCTAATTGCCATGTTAAGCATGTGTCGCGTTCCATTGGATAGATGGTTACGATTTATCTTTCCTGTAGCAATCATATTACTAGGAATATCATTTATAGCACTAATAATAGCAGTAGCGACAGGCTACAACTAAAATATTAAAGAATGACAGTAGAGCAAATTTTAAAAAAGCTAGTATCCTTTCCTGTTTTAGGAGGCGACAGTAATTTAAGCATCATTAATCGGATTAAAGCGTATATAGAATCCTTTGGGATTGAAGTTACAATGTGCCCAAATGAAGACCGCAATAAAGCATCTTTGCACTGTCGTATTGGTCCTGCTGTTGATGGTGGTCTTATCCTTTCTGGGCATACTGATGTTGTTCCTGTTAAAGGTCAAGAATGGAATACGAATCCTTTTGAGTTGACTGATATTGGTGATGGTAAACTCTACGGAAGAGGATCTTGCGATATGAAAGGTTTTCTTGCAACCTGTTTAGCAAGTTTACCTGAGATGGTAAAAGCCAATTTAACAAAACCCATATATTTTGCATTCTCTTATGATGAAGAAATTGGCTGTCTAGCTGCGCCAGAACTAGTAGAACACATTAAAACTACATATACAGAAAAACCTAAATATGCTATTATTGGTGAGCCTTCGCTACTTGAACCTATTGTTGGACAAAAAGGGATTTACGTTTTAGAAACGCATGTAAATGGATCTGCAGGACATAGTAGCAGGATTAAACAAGAAGTAAGTGCCATTCATGAAGCCTCACGATTAGTTTTATGGCTAGAAAATAAGATGAACGATTTAATAGACGCTGGTCGATTAGACCATCGTTTTACACCACCACACACATCACTTCATATTGGTAAATTTAATGGTGGTATTGCACCAAATATAATTGCTGATAAGGCTTCTTTTTTCTGGGATATAAGAACGATTCCTATGGACGATGTGCATGACATCGTTGAAGAATTTAGAGCCTATTGCAGAACACGAGAAGACCAATTAAGATCTGTTTTTCCAGAGTTTAAAATTGAAACTATCGAGAATCATCCCTCAGTGCCGCATTTAGACACCAAAGAAAGCGAAGATGTGGTATCGCTAATTAAAAAAATATCAGGCAACTCAAAATTAAATACGGTTGCCTTTGCTGCCGAAGCTGGACAATTTGCCAATGGCGGTTTTCAAAGCGTCATTTGTGGTCCGGGATCTATCGAGCAAGCCCATAGAGCCAACGAGTTTATAGAGAAAGAGCAACTTATTAAAGGTATGGAAATGTTAGAAAATTTAATTACTGAAATGAGCCAACCAAATTTCAAGTAACATATTCTTTATTTGACTTTGTAAGAAAAAACTACTATATTCGTTTGAAAGTTGATTAATAACTTTTGAAACGTTATTTGTCTTAACATTGTAAACAATTTGAGAAAAATGAAACAGTTAATTATTACATTGACTTTTTTAATTGGAATTTCCATTAGCGGAAATGGTCAATCAAATGTTGATTATAATGAAATGGTTGGATTTGGTTGTGGATTTGCTGGAGAACAGTCCAAACCCGTACAAAAAGTTTCAAAACTAATTGATAAAGAAAAATATGATACAATAGTTCAACTTCTCGATTCGGATAATAATGCTGAAAGATTTTTGGCTGTTGTAGTTTGTGAAAAATTGATTGAATTGAATAAACTCACTCTTTCCAAAGAACTGAAAGATAAAATTTCAATAGTATACAAATCATATGCCCGTGTATCTGTCTGTTCTGGTTGTACCTATTGGAACAAACTAACTCTAACAAAGATGTTAGAAAATGACAACCATATGCGGTTATCAGCAAACTATTGGCTTGAACATAAACTTAAAACGGAATAAATACTGTTTACAACAACGCATAAAAACAAAAACGTCAATCTCCTTCTTTTTAAAAAATCACAATCAAAAAGAGTTGGCTGTTAATATTCATTACTTTAGTTTTATGACTGATGTAGAGATAGAAAAAGAAAATGCAGCCATTGCAAAAGAGTACAAAGAGCTTCTTAGAATAAGTTATCGTACGCTTTCTAACGATGATAAAAAACTCATTAGAAAAGCGTTTGATGTATCTGTTGATGCGCATAAGGATCAACGTAGAAAATCGGGTGAAGCTTATATTTTTCATCCCATTGCAGTAGCAAAAATTGTAGCTTCCGAAATTGGAATGGATGCCACCTCTATTGCTGCAGCATTGCTTCATGATGTTGTTGAAGACAACGACGAATACACCATCACAGATATTGAACGTATATTTGGAGAAGCCGTTGCACGAATTGTTGATGGGCTTACCAAAATTTCTGCACTTAAAAAAGACATGGATGTATCCATGCAAGCAGAGAACTTTCGTAAAATGCTATTAACGCTTAATGATGATGTAAGAGTCATCATTATTAAAATAGCCGACAGACTTCACAATATGCAAACTATGGATGCTATGCGTCCTGACAAACAAGTAAAAATTGCATCAGAAACACTCTATATTTATGCACCATTGGCACATCGTATTGGGCTTTACAATATAAAAACGGAGCTTGAAGACCTTGGTTTAAAATATACCGAACCTGAAGTTTACAACGATATTCTTACAAAAATTAAAGAAAGTAAGGAACAGCAAGATGCCTATATAAAAGAAATTAATAGCATTTTAAAAAAATCGCTCAACAAAGAACACCTTAAATATAAGATAAAAGGACGCCCAAAATCCATCTACTCTATCCGACGTAAGATGATTAAACAAGGCGTTTCTTTTGATGAGGTCTATGATAAATTTGCGGTTCGAATTATTTATAAATCGGACCTTGAAAACGAAAAGTTTTTGGCTTGGAAAATTTATTCGATTGTTACCGATCATTTTAGACCAAACCCAATTCGTTTACGCGATTGGATCTCGTCTCCAAAATCTACGGGTTACGAAGCACTACACATTACCGTAATGGGACCCAAAGGCCGTTGGGTAGAAGTACAAATTCGCAGCGAGCGCATGAATGAAATCGCAGAGAAAGGCTATGCGGCACATTACAAATACAAACAAGGTAAAGACACCGAAGATAGCTTAGATGAATGGGTAAATAAATTACAAGAAGCTCTGGAAAATCCTGAGATGAATGCTGTAGATTTTGTAGAGCAATTTAAGCTCAACCTATACTCCAAAGAAATTTTTGTCTTTACGCCTAAAGGAGATTTAAAATCGCTCCCAAAAGGTGCAACACCTCTAGATTTTGCGTTTAGCATACACACCGAAGTTGGAATGAAAACGCGTGGCGCCAAGGTAAATGGTAAACTTGTGCCCTTAAGTCACGAATTACAAAGTGGCGATCAGGTAGATATTTTAACATCAGAAAATTCTAAGCCAAATTCTAACTGGCTAGATTACGCAACTACAGCTAGAGCAAGAAGCAAAATTAAATCGTCATTAAAAGAGGAAACTAAAATAATAGCTACTGAAGGTAAAGAAATTTTACGTCGTAAATTAAAGCAACTAAAAATTACACTTAATGAAAGAGCAATTAATGAGTTGGTTAAATATTTTAAACTAAAAACAAGTTTAGATTTATTTTATCGGGTAGGTATAAATGCTATTGATAATAAAATGCTCAAAGAGTTTGCTGCGTCTAGGAGTAATGTGTTTGTGAGTTTTATAAAAAATAAGATACGAAAACCCAGTAATGCTCCAGACTTAGACAAAGATGAAATAACATCCAAATACGATATGCTCGTTTTTGGAAAAGAAGAAGAAAAGCTAAACTATAAATTATCCAATTGTTGCAACCCAATTCCTGGTGATGCTGTTTTTGGTTTTTTAACCATAAATGAAGGTATAAAAGTTCATAAAAAGAACTGCCCAAATGCACTTAGCTTACAATCTAATTATGCATATAGAATCATGCCTGCTAAATGGATAGATTCGTCTCAGCAAGAATTTAGAGCCGTTATTTCTATGATAGGCATAGATAATTTAGGCTTGGTTAATGAGGTTACTAAAGTAATTTCAGGTAGTATGCATGTAAATATTAAGAATATTAGTTTTGAAACGGATCACGGTATGTTTTCTGGAAAAATAACAGTGGTTGTAAAAAACAATAATCTTGTTGAAAAATTAATGAATAGAATCAAAAAAATTAATGGTATTGAAAAAGTATCTAGAGTGTAAAAATTAGTTTAAATTTGCACTGGAATTATGAATGTTAAGACCAAAAATAAAAATCAAGACATTGTAAAAAATGTGTTCACTAAGTTTTTAGAAGAAAACGGCCATAGGAAAACACCTGAACGCTACGCTATACTTCAAGAAATTTACAATAACGAGGATCATTTTGATATAGAATCTTTATACATAAAGATGAAGAATAAAAAATATCGTGTATCTCGTGCCACATTATACAATACTATTGAAATTTTATTGGATTGTGCCTTGGTAAGAAAACATCAGTTTGGCCAAAATCAGGCACATTACGAAAAATCGTATTTTGATAAGCAACACGACCATATTATTCTTACAGATACTGGCGAAGTTATTGAATTTTGCGATCCAAGAATACAATCCATAAAAAAAACTATTGAAGAAGTTTTTGATATCGATATTCATAACCATTCACTCTACTTTTACGGCACAAAAAAACAACCAACTAACTAATTACATAATGGCAGTAGATTTACTACTAGGTTTACAATGGGGAGACGAAGGCAAAGGAAAAATTGTTGATGTTCTCACCTCCAATTACAATATTATAGCAAGATTTCAAGGTGGTCCAAATGCAGGACACACACTAGTTTTTAATGGTAGAAAACATGTATTACATACCATACCTTCAGGTATATTTCATGAGAGCGCTTCCAATTTAGTAGGCAATGGCGTTGTTATAGACCCTGTAATCTTTAAGAAAGAATTAGACAAACTTGAAGAGCAAAATGTAGATTATAGAAAGTCGCTACTTATTTCAAGAAAAGCACATCTTATTTTACCAACACATCGCCTCTTAGATGCTGCCAGTGAAGCGGCAAAAGGGAAGGCCAAAATTGGGTCTACTTTAAAAGGAATTGGACCTACTTACATGGATAAAACGGGTCGAAATGGTATTCGTGTTGGCGATATAGAATTGGAAAACTGGAAAAATAAATATCGTGCACTTGCGAATAAGCATGAAGGAATGATTGACTTCTATAATGTTGATATTCAATATGATTTGGAAGAACTTGAAACAGAGTTTTTTGAAGCCATAGACACCTTAAAATCATTAACGTTTATAGACTCTGAAGAGTATCTTCATCAAGCACAAAAAGAAGGTAAAACCATTCTAGCCGAAGGTGCACAAGGATCTCTTTTAGATATTGATTTTGGGACGTATCCATTCGTAACCTCATCAAATACAACAGCAGCAGGTGCTTGTACAGGATTAGGAATTCCTCCAAATAAAATTGGAGATGTTTTTGGTATTTTTAAAGCCTATACCACACGTGTTGGCTCAGGACCTTTCCCAACCGAATTGTTTGATGAAGTTGGTGAAACTATGGGTCGTGTTGGTAATGAATTTGGTGCTACTACCGGACGCTCGCGTCGTTGTGGTTGGTTAGATTTGGTAGCCTTAAAATATGCATGTCAAGTGAATGGTGTTACGGAACTTATAATGATGAAAGCCGATGTGCTTTCTGGTTTTAAATCGTTAAAAGTATGTACTGCATACAATTACAAAGGGGAAACCATTACACATTTACCTTTTAACATTGAAGCACATAATGTTACACCTATTTACACCGCCTTTAAAGGTTGGGCAGCCGATTTAACAACTATGGAAGACGCATCTCAATTACCAAAAGAGCTTAACGATTATATCGCCTTTCTAGAAAAAGAATTAGAGATTCCTATTAAGATTGTATCTGTAGGTCCAGACCGAAAACAAACTATTTTTAAATAAATTAAAATTTTAAATTCGTATTGTCATTCTGAACAGAGTGAAGAATCTCATTTTATTAACAATCATTAAGTTATTGGTTTTAATAGATTCTTCGTTTCACTCATAATGACGTTTTCAAACAATTTCGTTTTGTATTAAAATTTTGCTAACTCATAATAAAAGAATAATATAATAGTTATTTTTACAATAAAAAGTAAAGGTTTGCAACGCTATAAATCATTATACATATTTCTCATTTTCTTTATATTAATTTTCAGTTTATCCTATGCTCAGGAACGACGTAAAATTGAGATTGAATACTCCGGTTTTTTAGAAACGAATGAAGAAGAATATCCTGGAGCAACCATTTTAACCAGAGACGATTCACAGCAAATTCACATTAAGCATAATGGTGTAGATATGTGGTGTGACAAGGCCTACCACTATGCCAAAGAAGATTTTATAGAAGCCTATGGCAATGTTATTATAAAACAAGGTGATACTATTAATATGGTATCAAAGTATGTTGAGTATAGTGGTATTACACAACTAGCTTTTGCAAGTGGAGATGTAGTGTTAACCGACCCAACATCAACCATAACTACCGATACTTTATATTTTGATCGCGTTAAGCAGCAAGCTTTTTACAGAAGCAAAGGGAAAGTTGTTAGAGATTCGTCTGGAACAATTACCAGTCAATTTGGGAGATACTATATGAATGCAAAAAAGTATCAATTTGTTCAAGATGTTAAGCTAGTAAACCCTGAGTATGTAATGGATACTGAGCGCTTGGATTTTTATTCTGAAACTGGACATGCTTACCTTTTTGGACCAAGTACCATTACTGGAGAAACTTCCAAAATTTATTGCGAACGCGGATTCTACGACACCAATAATGATACAGGTTATTTCATAAAAAATTCTAGAATAGATTATGACGACCGCATTGTTGAAGGTGATAGTTTATATTTTGATAGAAACCGAAGCTTTGCATCAGCAACCAACAACATAAAAATCACAGATACCATAAATAAAGCTATTATAAAAGGGCATTACGCCGAAGTATTTAAAGAGAAAGATTCAGTTTTCATAACCAAACGTGCGCTTGCAATTACGGTTCAAGAAAACGATTCTATTTATATACATAGTGACACCTTAATGGTTACTGGTAAATCAGAAAATAGAATTACAAGAGCATATTACAATGCTAAATGGTACAAATCCGACTTAAGCGGAAAAGCAGATTCCATTCATGTAGATCATAAAACAGGATTAACACAACTCATTAATTTAAAACGCTTTTCTTCAACCGATAATTTTGCAATCAAACGCAATCCTATTTTATGGAATATTGGCAACCAAATTACAGGAGATACCATTTATCTCCTCTCAAACCCTGAAACTAAAAAACTAGATTCTTTAAAAGTATTCAACGATGCTTTTATTATTAGTAAAGACACGCTTGGCGAAGGTTATAATCAAATTGCAGGACAAAAATTATTTGGCTTTTTTAAAAATAATAACCTAAATACTATTGATATTATTAAAAATGCAGAATCCATTTACTATTTAAGAAATGAAAAAAATGAGTTAGTAGGAACTGACAAGGCAAAATCTGGAAGAATAAAAATTTGGATTACAGACAATACTATTGATGAAGTTAGAAAAGTTAAACAAATTGATGGTAATGTATTCCCCGAAGGTAAATTTCCAGAAAAAGAACAGTTCTTACGAGGTTTCGATTGGCGAGAAGATGAGCGTCCAAAAAATGTAGACGACCTCTTTAAAGATGACCCACCTTTAAATTTGCCAATTATAAAAGGCTTGGACGAGTATGTGCCTCAAGAAGACTTTTTTGATGATGCTTTAATTGAGCGCGTAAAAGCATCAAATAAAAATGTTTCAAAAAAGACTTCATCTAAGAAAAAGGAAAATAAAGCAGCGAGAAATATCCCTAAAAAACCAATGCTTCTTGAAAAATCGCCTTCGAAAGACAGGTTACTCAATAGAAAAAAACTCAGTAAACAAAAAAACAATTAAAGCCGATTTTTTTAAATATCAAGCACAAACAACACCTCATCCTCTGGCAATGCAAGTGTCTTACGCCGAAGGCAGTTATATCTATGACGACAACAAAAAAGCATATCTAGATTTTGTGGCAGGTGTTTCAGCATGTCCATTAGGTCATAGACATCCTAAAGTTATTTCAGCAATAAAAACACAGTTGGATAAGTATTTACATGTTATGGTCTATGGTGAATATATACAAGAGCCTGCTGTTGAACTTTCAAAATTATTGGCACAGTATTTACCAAAGCCGTTAGAGAGTACTTATTTAACAAACTCTGGTACCGAAGCTGTTGAAGGCGCATTAAAACTAGCAAAACGATTTACAGGGCGTTCCGAAATAATTGCTGCTAAAAAAGCCTATCACGGAAATACAATGGGTTCGATGAGTGTTTTGGGCGTTGAAAAACAAAAACAAGCGTTTCGCCCCTTAATTCCTGATGTTCATTTTATTGCATTTAATAATGAGGCTGATATTCAAAAAATAACTACTAAAACTGCTGCTGTTATTTTAGAAACCATTCAAGGAGGTGCTGGATTTATTGAACCTAAAGAGGGTTATCTGGAAAAAGTAAGACAGCGTTGTACTGCTGTTGGTGCTATTTTAATTTTAGACGAAATTCAAACAGGTATTGGTCGTACAGGAACTCTTTTTGGTTTTGAACATTATAATTGTACACCAGATATTCTAGTTTCTGGGAAAGGTCTAGGTGGTGGTTTACCAATAGGTGCCTTTACCGCTTCAAAAAAAATGATGGATTGTTTAATGGATAATCCCAAATTAGGCCATATTACCACTTTTGGAGGACACCCATTAATTGCTGCTGCAGCTCTTGCAACTTTAAATGAAATTATCAATTCTAATATTATTTCTGAAACTTTAGAAAAAGAAATGATTATTAGAGAACAGCTTCAGCATCCTCTCATTACCGAAATAAGAGGCAAAGGGTTAATGCTTGCCGCTATTACACCTTCGGCAGAGATTACAAATCAAGTCATTTTAAAATGTCAGGAAGCTGGATTAATCCTATTTTGGTTACTTTTTGAGCCTTGTGCAATTCGCATCACTCCTCCTCTAACCATTACAAACAAAGAGATTATTGAAGGTTGTAAGCTTCTTATTGATGTCTTAGATCAAGTACAATAAAACTTTCTTTTTTTTGTCTCAGCTCAAACTTCTTAAAAATAAACTGTTAACTATTTTGTTGAAAACATTGATTGAATAATCTCCATAGTGACAAATAGAGTACTACATTTATTTTAGTGAACTATTAATAATGCCTATGGAGTTTAGTCAGTACGACGACAACAATAATTTGTCCCTCACAAAGTTTGAGTCTATGCTAAAAACTAATAATGTATTATTTTTTGATTCAAACGAATTCGAAAACATTATACATCACTATCTTGAAAACGGTAAAATAGCTTTAGCAAAAAAAGCCATAAAACTTGGTTTAGAACAGCATCCTACATCAACCAATTTAAAATTATTTAAGGTTGAAGTCTATGTTTTTGATAATAAACTAGACTTAGCCGATGAACTGTTGAATGCACTTTATGAAGTTGAATCCACAAATGAGGAAATTTTTATTCAAAAAGCAAATATCTTATCAAAAAAAGATGAGCATCAAAATGCTATAGATATTTTACAAAAAGCCCTAGAATTTTCAGAAGGAGCTGCCGATATATATTCACTTTTAGGTATGGAATACCTATTCTTAGATAAATTTGAAGATGCTAAAACCTACTTTATAAAATGTTTAGAATCTGATTCTGAAGATTACTCTGCCCTTTATAACATTATGTATTGCTTTGATTTTTTAGAGCAAAATGATGAAGCCATAGAATATTTAAACAGCTATTTAAATACAAATCCATATTGTGAAGTTGCATGGCATCAATTGGGAAAGCAATATTTTTCAATAAAAAACTATGACAAAGCACTTGCAGCATTTGATTTTGCTATAATTTCTGATGATGTATTTATTGGTGCCTATCTAGAAAAAGGAAAAGTGCTTGAAAAATTGAAACGCTTTGAAGAAGCCATCGAAAATTATAAAATCACATTGGCCTTAGATGACCCTACATCTTTTGCATTATTGCGCATCGGTCACTGCTATGAAAAATTGGGACATAACGATTTGGCAGTACAGCACTATTATAAAACCGTTGAAGAAGATCCGCTACTCGATAAAGGATGGATTGCGATTACTAATTTTTATAATAAAAATCAAAACTATCAAAAGGCCTTATATTATATTAACAAGGCTATAAATATTGATACTGAAAATGTAGTGTATTGGAAATTATATGCGCAAATAAATCAGCGTTTAAACTTTTTAGAAGAAGCAGAAAGAGGTTATAAAAAAGCAATAGAATTAGGGAATTACGAACTAGATATCTGGTTGTCTAGAGCCGATATCTTAACACATTTAGGTGAGTTTGAAGCCGCTATTTTTAGCTTAGATCAAACTGCAGATTTTTACCCAGATAATGAAGAAGTTCAATATAGATTAGCTGGTCTATATTATATGATGGACAAGAGTAATCAAGGCTATATTTACCTTCAAAATGCATTACAGTTAAATGTGGAATACTATTTTATTCTTGAGGAATTATTTCCAACGGTATATCAGCAAAAGACTGTTCGGGAAATAATAGCGAAATATCAAAACGCTTCCAACTAAAAATACATACCTTTATTGTTCTTAAACATAACTATGCAACGACGTTTTATAGACTACCTTATTATTTCATTTAAAGGCCTAGCAATGGGAGCAGCCGATGCTGTTCCTGGTGTTTCTGGTGGCACAATTGCTTTTATTTCTGGTATTTATGAAGAACTTATTGCTACCATTAGTAATGTTAATATACCACTATTTAAAACACTATTTAAACAAGGTATAAAAGCGTTTTGGAAACAACTAAATGGCAATTTTATCTCAGCGCTATTAATAGGGATTGTTATCAGTTTTGTATCCTTTATGAGGCTTGCAAAGTACCTTATTGAATTTCATCCAATCTTAATATGGTCCTTCTTTTTTGGCCTTATTTTGGCTAGTATATATTTTGTAGGTAAACAAATTACTAAATGGAACACAGCCACTATAATTGCTGTAATTATTGGAACAATAGCTGCTTATTATATTACTACACTTCCAAGTTTAACCGATAATGAAAGTTCCCTATTCTTATTCATTGCTGGAGGCATTGCCATTTGCGCTATGATTTTACCCGGAATTTCAGGATCATTTATATTGGTAATTTTAGGAGCCTATAAAACCCTAAGTGATGCCATTCATGACTTCGATTTTAAAAAATTAGCACTCTTTGTTTTTGGAGCACTAGTTGGGTTATTAAGTTTTAGCAGGGTTTTAAAATGGTTATTTAAACATTACCACAACATAACATTGGCTATTCTTACAGGTTTTATTTTAGGTTCTTTAAATAAAATATGGCCATGGAAAGAAGTATTGAGTTGGCGTACTAATTCTAAAGGTGTAGAAATTCCTTTTTTAGAGCAAAGTATTTCACCCTTTTCATTTAATGGTGATAACCAATTGGCTTTTGCAATTGTGTTAATGATTATTGGTTTTTTTACTATAATACTTCTTGAAAAGATTGGGACAAAAACAAACAACTAGTTGCCAATGCAAAGTACAAGAACATTATCAGACCGGTTTTTTCTAGTTATTAAAGGACTAGGTATGGGAGCTGCTAATAAAGTCCCTGGTGTTTCTGGTGGTGTTGTTGCCTTTGTTGCAGGGTTTTATGAAGAGTTTATTTATTCATTACAAAAAATAAATAGTAAAGCCTTTAAACTACTTATAAATGGACGCTTTAAAAGTTTTTATCGCTATGTAAATGGACGCTTTTTAGGCTTACTTTTTTCTGGAATGATTATCAGCTATTTTAGTGTCTCAAAAATTCTAGATTACCTTATTGTAAATTATGAACTTTATGTATGGAGTGTATTTTTTGGGATGATAGTTGGCTCCATCTATTATATAAATAAAGATTTTAAAGACTGGAATACAAAAACAATTATAGGGTTATGTGTAGGTATAATTATTGGTTGTGGCATTAGTTTTTTAGATCCTGCAAAAGAAAATGATAACCTTTGGTTTGTCTTTTTCTGTGGAATTATTAGTGTTTCCGGAATGACATTACCAGGGCTTTCAGGCTCATTCATACTCATTTTATTAGGCAATTATGTACTGCTGTTGGTTGATTCTGTAAATGCATTATATGATACTATTTTAAATATTGTTAAAGGCGATTTTAGTTTTACCAGCGATCCAGCTAGAATAAGAATGCTTAAAGTACTTGGTGTGTTTACTTTAGGCTCACTTACAGGTTTAATAACCCTTTCGCATATTTTAAGTTATGTGCTAAAACACTATAAAAGTGTTACGCTATCAATATTAATGGGTTTTATAATCGGCTCTCTTGGTGTAGTATGGCCTTGGAAAGAAACCTTATATAAAATTACCGATGAGGGTTCTTTTTTGTTAGATTCAGCTGGAAAAAAGGTTATAGAAAACTACAGCCGGTTTTTACCTGAACTTAATTCAGAAACGTATATTGCTATTGTATATATTATTGTTGGTATTTTAATTATACTTGCTTTAGAATGGTATGGACAAAAAACAAGAAAAATAAATGTCTAATTTCGGACTCATAGGAAAACATATAGATTACTCTTTTTCAAAATCATATTTTACTAAAAAGTTTGAAAATGAAGGACTATCACATTCGTATCAAAATTTTGATATCAACACTATTGAAGAGTTTCCAAAAATCATCAAATCAATTTCAAATTTAAAGGGTTTAAATGTTACCATACCTTATAAAGAAGTCATCATGCCTTTTTTAGATAAACTAGATGAAACAGCCAACATTATTGGTGCCGTAAATACTATTAAACTTACTAAAAAAGGAAAACTCATAGGGTATAATACCGATTATTATGGCTTTAAGAAATCTATCATTCCCTACTTAAAACCAAACCATAAAAAAGCACTTATTTTGGGTACAGGTGGCGCTTCGAAAGCTATAGCCTATGCACTAAAACAATTAGGCATTACATATAGTTACGTCTCTAGAGCAACTACTAATGTAGCAAATTATACTTACGATACACTTTCAGAAGCTATTATTAAAGAGCATCAAATCATTATTAATTGCACACCATTGGGCACACATCCAAATGTAAATGATTACCCAAAAATTCCTTATGGTGCCATTTCAAAAACGCATATATTATTCGACTTAATTTACAACCCACAAGAAACCAAATTTTTATCTATTGGTAAGCAAAAAGGAGCTACAATTTGTAATGGTCTCAACATGTTAGAACTACAAGCAGAGAAAGCTTGGGAAATTTGGAGTCACGCTTAAAAGGCTTTAAAATAGAGCTCAAGTTTTTGTATTTCTCTTGGTTAATAGTATCTTTAACCATTGAAGAAATTGACGAACCTAAACATTGAAAGACATGTCTGAGAAAGATAACCTGCAAGAAGCAGATGGAACTAAAGAAGAAATTACGCCTCAAAACAAAGAAATAACCGTAGAGATTGAAACCGAATCTACACCAGAGGAATCCACTGAAAGCAAACCCGAAACTGAAGAGACAGAAGTAGTTGAAAATACTGAAGCTACTCTCGATGAAATTGCACCTCAAAACGAAGAAGTAACCGAAGAAACTGAAGCTACTCCAGAGGAATCCACTGAAAGCAAATCCAAAGTTGAAGAAACAGAAGTAGTTGAAAATACTGAAGCTGTGCTCGTTGAAATTGACGCTTCTAACGCTGAAGATGCTGAAGATGAACACAACAGCAAACGCCATGAGATAGAAGAGAAAGATTATCATGCTATGCCGCTTGCAGAGTTGGTTGATGAATTGGAGAAATTATTGAAAAATGAAAAAATTCAGACTATTAAATCTCATTTTGAAACTATTAAGACTGAATTTAACGCAAAATTTAGTACGCTTATTGAAGAAAAGAAAGAAGAGTTTCTAGCTACAGGTGGCAACGCTATTGATTTCCACTTTAAAAGCACAGAAAAAACACGTTTCAATGATG
>JAADHG010000175.1 GCA_013151975.1 Chlorobiota bacterium
TATTTTTCTATAAATTATCCAACTGGTTACTTTTCTTATCCTCGCTAATGGTCCAAAAGAAACCTACAAAAAAGAACTGGTCGGCTGCTGGTCGTATAGCACGACGTGCAAAATTTCCGTTAATATCTGGCGTATTGGCATATTGATAGCTATTAATGTTTTTATAATTCAACGCATTGTTTATAGAGAAGTATAAAATCTTTTGTTGCGAAATTAAATATGCCCAATTTAAACTTAAACTGTTATACGCTTTTGTTTTAGCATTTAAAAAACCTGCTATATTTGGGTTAGTATAAGTACGTCCAGAAGCATAAGTATAACTAAACCCAACCTGACTTTTCCAATCGGCTATCCAATATTTACCAACCACAGACAAGTTATGTGTATTCACAAAATTAGGTTGCGCTACTACCTCATAATTTCTAAAGTCACGCTTTGTATCTAAATATGAATAGCTTACCCAATAATCAATATTTTTAATGCTTTTGCTATCTCGCCAAAACAAATCGAGTCCTTTGGCATACCCAAAACCATCATTGGTAATATTGGTGTTAAAATCTACAAACTTAGAATCATACTTTATCAAACTATTGTAGTCTTTATAAAAAGCCTCAGCTCTAAAAATTTTCCCATCAGTATTCAATTGATAATTTAAAATATAATGTGTGGTACTTTGTGCTTTTAAATCCTGATTAAACTTTAAAACATTACTTAAAGGGTTCTGATAAAAATTACCATACGCCAAAGACACTTGCCCTTTTTTAGACGTCTTGTAAGCTAAAGATAGTCTTGGAGCTACATTAAACTCTTTAAACAGTTCGCTATACTCTGCTCTTACACCTGCTTTTAGGGCTAGTTTTTTTGAAAAGAAAACATCAGCTTCAGTAAACGCAGCAGCTATATTATTGTTAAAGCCATAAGTAGGTGGTGCAATTGTAGTATTTGAAAATGTTTCGTCAAAATTGGTAGCAAAATATTCAGCACCAAAATTAAGCTTAAACCGACTGCTAAAGCGTCTTTTAAATTTTAGCTTTGCATGAATACTATTTTCAACATCAGTTATGTTGTTGTCTATAATAGTTGTCTTCTCATTACTATTTGTATAACTAAATCCGCCACGTACAGACCAAACATCATTGAGCATACCTTGATAAGTACCATTAAAATAAAGATTCTTGTTTTTTAATTTAAAGTGAATGCCCTCGCTAAAATTGATGTCCTCTTGGGTTAATTCAAAATTTGTAGCATCAAAAGCTGTATATAATTTAAGAATACCATTATTAAACTTTTGCCTAAAAACTGCTTCACCAGAAAATGCTTCATACGGTTTTTTCCAATCGTTTCTATCGGGAAACAAGGCAATATAAGGTGCCAAATTAATATAAGAGCCATTCACACTAATTGATGATTTCTCCCATTTTTGAGTATTACCAAGTGTGCCTCCAACTGTCATAATACCAACATCTGTTTTTTCTTGATCGGGTTCTTCAATAGTATTTAATAACAATACACTTGATAATGCCTGACCATATTCGGCAGAATAACCACCAGTTGAAAATGTAATACCATCAAACAAAAAAGGTGAGTAACGCCCTCTAGTTGGTGTGTTATTAGTTGTTGGTGTATAAGGTGTAAACACACGAATACCATCAATAAATATTTGCGTTTCTTCGGCTTCTCCACCACGCACAAATAGTCGTCCATCCTCGGCAACGGTAGTTGTTCCTGGTAATGTTTGTAAAGCACCAACAAAATCGCCTAAAGCACTTGCGGTAGTAACAACATCTAGTGGTTTTAAAACGGTAACTTTACTATTATCTCCTGCTTCAAAAGTTCCTGCCGACAATACCACAGCATCCAATGCATTAACATCTTCACGTAGTTTAATTTTTAAATCTTTCATGTAAGACACATCGCCTACCATGGTAAAAGTCTCATAAGATAAGTATGAAACTAAAAGTGTTTGCGTTCCTTTCTCTTCGGTTTTAAATTCAAATTCGCCATTGCTATCCGTTGTCCCGCCATCATAAGTGCCTTCTAGATATACATTGGCTCCATTAATAGCTACTCCCTTGTTATCTGTAACTACACCATTGATAGTAGTTTGTGCGCTAAGGCTAAAACTTAATACTGTTAATACTGTGATTAGTAGTGTCTTCATTATTTTTATGTGTTCGATTTTTAATTGATGGTTCAAAATTGCATTATGTCATTGAATTCATAAACTTATAGTAACCGAACTGTAAAAATTTAATGATGAATTGAATATATTTGAAGAAATAACTGTTTATGCAACTATTCAAAAACGAAAAATCGTTCTCCACAATCTTTTTTATAATTGTTTTACTCGAGCTTATTAGTGGGAATATTGAAAGTCTCTCACAACTCCATTATTTTACAAAACCTTTAATACTCACATCATTAATTGTGCTCTTTTGGAGTAAAAGCAAACACCTCCCAAAAGCTGTTAGAAACATTACACTTCTAGCTTTAATATTCTCTTTAACCGGAGACATTTTACTCATGTTTGTTGGTACATCTGCTGACTTTTTTATAGGAGGATTGGTTGCCTTTTTATTAGCACACATAATGTATATTCTAACATTTCTAAAAAAGCGAAACAAAACTATAAATCCATTACCTATCATAATTATATTACTCATTTATGCTATTGGCGTTTTTTACATTATAAAAGATGGTTTAGGCGATATGCAAATACCCGTATTATTATACCTAACTGTAATTTTAACAATGGTAGTCATGGCTTCGTTACGAAAAGGAAAAGTATCAAATAAAAGTTATAATTTAGTAGTTGTAGGTGCATTATTCTTTATGATTTCTGATAGTGTTTTATCTATAAATAAGTTTTATCAATCCTTTGCTTCAGCAGGTTTAATCATTATGTTTACTTACGCATTAGCACAGTATTTAATAGTAATGGGAATTTTAAAACAACGTGATTAAGTATTCCTTTTAAATATTAATTTATCACATTTGTAACAATTCAAAATTTAAAGCTACTTACAAGGTAACTAACGCATCACATTGAATAAAGAACTAGAACATAATTTTGTTGAATTGCTGGAAAAGCATCAAAATATTATACATAAGGTATGTCGTTTATATACCAATAATTATGATGCTCACAACGATTTATTTCAAGAGATTACCATACAACTTTGGCGTGCTTATCCAAAGTTTCGTGGCGATTCAAAGTTTAGTACTTGGATGTATCGCGTTGGTTTAAACACAGCAATAACCTTGTATAGAAAATCTAAACGAAGAATTAACACACAAGGCTATGACGAAGTACAGTTTAAAATAAAAGCAGAAGATTATGATGATACTGAAGAACAAAAATTAAAATTGTTGTATAAAGCAGTACATCATTTAAACGATATTGAAAAAGCGCTTGTTTTTCTTTATTTAGAAGACAAGAACTATAGAGAAATAAGTGAAACTATGGGAATAAGTGAAGTGAATGCGAGAGTAAAAATGAATCGCGTTAAAACAAAACTAAAAACCATATTAAATCCGTAATACTATGGATGAATTAGAATTATTAAAGAAAGATTGGCAAAAGAACGATACGAATTATCCTAAGTTATCTTATAACGATATTTATAAGATGATCTTAAAAAAGTCGTCTTCAATTGTAAAATGGATATTTATAATTAGCCTTTTAGAGTTTGTGTTTTGGGGTTTCATCTCATTTGCAGTTAAGGATACTGAGGTAATGGAACGGTTTGAAAGTTATAATGCCGAAAACATTATGATACCGCTTACCATAATTGGATATTTAATTTTAGCTTATTTCTTCTATAAATTTTTCATTAACTATCGCACAATCTCAGTTACTGATAATGCTAAAAAATTAATGGAAAACATTTTAAAAACAAGACGAACTGTAAAACAGTATGTTGCCTTTAACCTCATTTTTCTTTTTATTTCAACGTTTGTTGCTTTAGGCATTCAATTTAATAGAGATGATCAGATTGTATCATTAATTGACAAAGCAGCTTCTAATGGAGAATTATTTAAATTTTATGCTGTAACAATTTTATGGACTTTATTGGTTTTGGCAATAATGATACTTTTATTTCTTGGCTTTTACTATTTAATCTATGGTATTTTGCTTAAGCGACTTAATAAGAATTATCGTGAACTTAAGAAATTAGAAGTGTAGTTAGATGTTTAGATGAATTTTGCACTTTTAACTTTAACAAAATTACCATCTTCTTTCTTGGTTAAGTTCCTCCTGAGTTTGCAATTCTTTTTTAGAAATTACTTTTAAAAATGAAGGATGTTGTTCAATAGCATATTCAATTTTCTCAACAATGTCATCAATACTTTCATTGTCGTAATCAATATCTAAGGGTTTCTTTATTTCAAAAGTTTGTAGAATATTTTTCTTTTTAATGCGCAACCCTTTTTTATCAAACGAGCGTCTAAATCCATCGATTACAATAGGAACAACAATAGGCTTATAGCGTTTAATAATGTGTGCCGTTCCCTTTCTAATAGGCTTAAAAGGCGTTGTGGTACCTTGCGGAAATGTTATTACCCAACCATCGTCTAAGGCTTTAGAAATATTTGTAATATCGCTCATCTTCACCTGCCTATTTACATCTTTGCCTTCAGCTCTCCAAGTACGTTCAATACTAATAGAACCCGCATAAGCCATAATTTTTGGCAATAAACCAGACTTCATAGTTTCTTTAGCAGCCACATAATAAATATTAAGCTTTGGATTCCATAAATAGCCCACATTTTTAATAGTATCTACGCGGCCGCTTAAACTGGCGTTAAAGACATGAAACATGGAAACAACATCTGCGAAATAGGTTTGATGATTAGAGATAAACAATACATTAGTATCTGGTAAATTTTTAATTATCTCCGAACCTTCTATTTGCAATTCATTAAAACCTCTAAAGCGTCTGTGTGTTAAAACACCTAATATTCTTATCAGCCATTTTTTTAAGAATAGCTTATGCCCAAAAGGGTTTTCTTTAAATAATCCCATAAAACTCAAAATTATTTATATAGTTAGTGCTTGCAAATGTAACAAAACTTACAAACTAGAGCATTTGTTTTAACAAGTCTTTAATTTCGTTTAGTATCATTGCTGTGGCACCCCAAACCACATATCCATTTAATTTAAAAGCAGGAACCTCAACATTAACATTATACGATGTTTCTACCCACTTGGTGATAAGATTTTCTTCATCCATAAAATGTTTTAAAGACACCTCTATAATATCTTCAACCTCATCTTCTTGCTTTACAAATACTGGTGTTGCCTTAGAAATCCCAATAAAGGGTTGCACATAAAAATTACTTGGTGGAATATAAACTTGGGTAAGCTGTTGCAATACTTCAATATCCTGAATAGGAACACCTATTTCTTCAAAAGTCTCTCTAACTGCGGCTGTTTTAAGAGAATCGTCTTGTGCTTCTAGTTTCCCTCCAGGAAATCCAATCTGAGCAGAATGTACACCATTATATGTTTTACGTAAAATTAAAACTAACGATGTTTGTTGCTTATTATCTGGATAAAACAATGCCATTACTCCTGCTTTTTTAGCCGTTTTTATAGCTTCTTTATTCATACTTATCAACTCTTTTCTAAAAGGAGGCGACATTTTAAACTGCGAAGCTTCTGCTGGAAGCGGGATATTTTTTATTTTTGAAGTCGATATTAAAAATTCATCAAAATTCATTTATGAAGCCCATAATGGGCATTTTAAAATTTTATTATGAAATACTATTTTGCTTTGATTCTAATTGTATTACTATCAAGCTGTGAAGATAAAAAATCTGAACAGAAAAATTTACCTAGTCCTGTTCAAATTGAAACAAAAACTAAGTCGGTTGAGAAAAAAGTTGTAACTGAAATGCCTAAAAGAGAATTCCCTGTATTAAATAGTAAAAATGCTATGGATTTCTTTTTGGAATACGAAAAGCATAACAAAGAAAATAAAGTACGCATATACACAGATTTTGGTAACATTGATATTTTGCTCTTTGATAAGACCAAGTTCCATAGAGCAAATTTTATCTTTTTAACCAAACAACATTATTTTGATAACACTCAATTTTATAGAGTCATTAATAATTTTATGGTTCAAGCTGGAAATAGTGATACGAAAGCAACTGCCAGAAAACGCACTAAAATTGGACGATATTTACTTCCAACTGATACAAAACGCGGTTACAAGCATGACAGAGGCGTAATAAGTATGCCTAGTGGCGAAATTGAAAACCCTTATAAACTTGCATCGCCTTTTGAGTTTTTTATTGTACAACAACGTGGTGGCTCACATTTTTTAGATGGCGATTATACTATATTTGGAAAAGTGACTAAAGGTATGGAGGTTATTGATAAAATTGCAGCTGTTAAAACCGATGAAGCCGATTGGCCTCTTGAAAATATCTATATTAGAAAGGTTGAGATTATTGATTAATTTATTTTAAGATTCCTAGACACTTCAACTGCTTTCAGTACACACTTATAAAGAATAAATGATTCACTCAATTTTGCTTCACAAAATTGGTTACTATCTTGTCGTTTCAACCTTAAAGACCCTTCGACTCACTTCGACATCGCTCAGTGACCACTCCTCAGGGTAAGTGATTCACTCAATTTTGCTTCACAAAATTGGCTCTCTACTTACATGTTTTGTGTATAATAGTTATAATCTTTTAAAATGGTACCGATAAACTCTACGTCGTTACTTTGCTTAACCTCTTTTATCTCGACGACCTCTTTTATTTTATTTCGAAGTTTAATAAGTGTTTGGTAGTCTCTTGTAATTTTAGCTGTAGTAAAGGTATCTTTTATAATTCGGGCATCATTATCCGATAATTTAATAACATTAGGATATGTCGGGATGTAATCTGTTTTTAAATCTTCTAAAATAGTATGGTTAATATTTACTCTATTCTTCAATGCAATTACTGATGTTCCCGCTGTCATATCTCCCAATCTTTGGTTTTTTGGACTTGTAATAATAGCAACTAAAGCAACAACGCCACTCATCATATTTAAATCTATAATTCTAAAAAACCAACGAATTACAAAATCTGATAAAGATGCTTGATACCCATCAATTTTTACCACTTTAATCTTTAAAATACGTTTACCTATTGTTTGTCCATCAAGTATAGTTTCAAAAATTAAAGTATAAAATATTGCAGGCAAATAAAACACGACATAAATAGCTAATTGCGACCAATTATCCATGTCTTTAACAAGGTCATCTATTTTAAACAGCTTAAACATGATTTGGTAAATAACAATCGCATAAGCAATCTTAATAATCCAATCAATTACGTATGCCAAAATACGTTCTCCAACACTTGCCGCAGTAAAATTTATATTTACATTTTGAGTGGTATTTATTTGTAACTCTACCATTAATTGTTTTAATTTGAATGTCTATGAGAGAAGTTGCATTTATTAAACAAAACAAAGAAAAATGGCTGGATTTTGAAAAAGCTATTTTCGGAAAAACTTTAAAAAACCCAGACCAACTCGCCTCTCTTTATGTACATTTAGTAAATGATTTGTCTTACGCTCAAACTTACTATCCCAAAAGTAAAACAATTCTTTATTTAAACAACTTAGCAGCAAAAGCTTTTCAAAAAATATATAAAACAAAGCGCGAAGATACGAACCGTTTTGTACACTTTTGGAAAATTGAAGTCCCCTTAATTGTGTATCAATACAGGCGTTATGTGCTTTATGCATTTTTAATTTTTAGTGCGTTTGTTGGTATTGGTGTGCTATCGGCAGCTTTTGATGATTCGTTTGTGCGCTTAATTTTAGGAGATCACTATGTAAATATGACCCTTGAGAATATTGAAGCTGGTGATCCTGTGGCTGTTTATAAAAGTGGTAGCAATTGGGGAAGCTTTTTTGGTATTACACTTAACAATTTATATGTTGGAATAAAATCGTTTATCTATGGCGTTTTTGGAGGATTGGGTACAGGGTTAGTTTTGTTATATAATGGAATTATGATAGGTGCCTTTCAATACTTTTTTTATGCAGAAGGTGTATTTTGGGAAAGTGTTAGAGGTATTTGGATTCATGGTGCCATGGAAATTTTTGCCATTGTTATTGAAGGTGCTGCAGGTTTAATTTTAGGTGCTAGCATTTTATTTCCAAAAACATTTTCTAGAATGACCTCGTTTAAAATGGGCATGAAAGATGGTGTAAAAATATTAATAAGCACATTTCCATTTACATTTGCCGCTGGCTTTTTAGAAGGTTATGTAACACGATATTCTAATACAATGCCTAATTGGCTTTCGGTTGGTATCATTTTATTAACGCTCAGTATCATTTCATTTTACTATTTAATCTACCCATTTATACTGAACAAAAAATTAAAACAAGCCCATGCAATTATATAAATCCAGAGATTTTAGCGCTTTTTTTCAAGATACTTTTGCGTTTTTAAAGCAAAACGGAAAGCATTATTTTAAACACTACTTTATAGTAAATGGTATCTTTTTATTGATTCTAATGGTATTAGGTTACTTTTTTACCAAATTTTATTCTGAGCTACTTTTTGGTGGTATCCTACAAAATAATCCGAATGCTATGGATGATTATATGAATGACAATTTGGGATTATTCGTGCTTTTATTATTTGTGTTTTTAACCGTCGGACTTATTGCTGGTCTTATTTCTTATTCTTACACAGCTATTTATTTAAAATTGTACATTAAAAACAATGGCTCTAACTTTGACACCAAAGCAATAATAGAGAGTTATAAAGCCAATATTGGTAAACTATTTATTTTTCTATTATGTGGTTTACTTATTGCTTTTCCAATTTTAATAGTTTCTGGCATTGTCATGTTTGTGTTAGCAATAACCATTATTGGTTTTCTCCTATTGCCTCTTGTTATTGGTGCTTTATCTTTATTTTATAACATGACACTTATGGAATATATCGAAAACAAAAAAGGTATTTGGGACAGTTTTAGATATGCATGGACATTACTCACTTCAAAATTTTGGGCTGCTGTTGGGAGTGTAGGGCTGTTCTTTTTAATGAGTTATATTGTGCAAAATGTTATTACTATTATTCCATATATTTTTGGAATGGCAAGCATATTTACAACCATTGACAGTGGTTCTACAACATCTCAAGATATTGGTGGTACAATGATGATTATTATGCTAATCGTATTTTTTATAACCTTTATTGTTGGTTCTATACTTAACAATATTATACAACTCAATCAGGGTATTGTATTTTACAGTTTAAAAGAAGACCAAGAAAACATAAATACTAAAAGTATTATAGACCAAATAGGCTCCGGTGAATAAAATGTATTGGTTACATATCATTCTTTTGTGCATCGGTATTTCATTTAATTCTCATGCTGAAGTACATACAACTAATACAATTGTATTTCAAAATATTAGCGACTCCCTACAAGTAGATCATTCAAATGTTACGCCACGTTATTTCGAAAATTTACAAGACAAGTATACTGGCGAAGATTTTATCTACGAACGAAACGTAGAAAACTCTGGGTGGTGGTCACGCTTTAAACAATGGCTAAGTGATTTTTTTAAACGCTTGTTTAACCTAACAGACGAAGGACAAGCATCAAACGCTACAGATATTGCTATTAAAACAGCAGGTGTAATTCTATTTCTACTGGTTATCTATTTTATTTTTAGAGCGGTTGTAAACAAAGAAGGTACTTGGGTATTTGGAAAATCGTCCGACAAAAGTATTATTCCTGTAACAGATATTGAAAATAATATTCATGCCACCAATTTTAAAGCACTTATCTCAGAGGCCGAAGCTAATAACAATTATAGGTTGGCAATTCGGTATTATTACCTATGGTTGCTCAAACAATTAACTCAAGAAGAGCTTATAGAATACGATGTAGAAAAAACCAATAGCGATTATCAAAATGAAATTACTTCCAAAGCTATTAAAGAAGAGTTTTCATACACCTCATATCTTTACAATTATATATGGTATGGCGAATTTGATGTGAACCAAGAACAATTCAGTAAAGCCAAACATGCATTTATTAATTTTTTAGACACTATAAAAGCATGAACAAAACCATAAAAATTTATATTGTTTTTTTACTACTGCTTTTTGCTGGTGCTATTGCTATTGAGTTTTCTAAACCCAAGCCTATTAATTGGTCACAGACCTATAATGAAAAACATAAAATCCCGTATGGCACCTTTGTGTTGTATAATGAATTAGAATCGCTGTTTCCTAAAAGTAAGATTCAAGATATTAGAGTAACACCTTATGAATATTTTGATGAGTTTTACGATTGGGAAGACTCCACCTATTTAACCACAGGTACTTATATGTATATTGATAATTATGCCAATATAGATGATGTTTCTGCTCAAGAACTTATGGATTTTGCTTCATTTGGTAATACGCTCTTTATATCAACCGATTACTTTCCACAAAAGTTTAAAGACTCTTTGTTTTTTGAAACCAATAACGACTACGATTTCTCAGGGAAAGCAAGTTTTAGTTTAGCAAACCCATTATTTAAAAATGATTCTATTACTATTGAAAAAGGACTGAGTGATATCTATTTTTCTAAACTTGATTCAACGACTACAACAGTTTTAGGCTATCAAAATTTTGATAGTATACCACATATAAATTTTGTAAAAGTAAATTACGGGCAAGGAAATATTTATTTGCATTTGCAGCCCATTGCATTTACCAATTATACACTGCTAAAAAAGAATAATAAAAAATATGCCTCAGCAATACTATCGTATTTACCAGATGACACTATTTTCTTTGATTCTCAAAACAAAACAAGAAACGAGTTAGGCACAACACCTTTACGATATATTCTTAGTCAACCTGCTTTAAAATGGGCTTGGTTTTTAGCCCTTTTGTCCTTAATTGTTTTTATTGTTTTTAATGCAAAACGTAAACAACGTGTTGTAAAGGTTATTAAACCTGTACAAAACACAACCGTTGCATTTACTAAAACTATTGGCAATTTATACTACGAAACTAAAGATCACAATACAATAGTAGACAAGAAGATTACTTTTTTCTTAGAACATTTACGTCGTAACTATGTTTTAGACACACATGTTTTAGATGAAAAATTTGTAAAAACATTAGCGCTTAAATCAGGACATGATATAAGCGCGTTAAAAAAATTAATTAACCTTATTGTACATTTAAAGGCAAAACAACTTTGTAATGAGGATGATTTATTACGATTGAATAAATTAATAGAAGATTTTTATACCACATAACATATGGAGAATTTAGACGACACAAAAAACGACAACCTAAACCAAGAGTCTCAAAGTAGTGAAAGCAAACAACCTGAAGAAATACAAGCTTCTGAGCATGATATTAGCTTTAAAAATCGCATTGATTTAAGTGAGTTGCAACAAGGCATTACACTTATTAGAGATGAGATAAGTAAAGTTATTGTAGGTCAAAAAAGCATGATAGATATGCTCATCGCTTCTATTTTAGCCAACGGACATTCGCTTATAGAAGGCGTTCCAGGAGTTGCCAAAACTATTTCAGCTAAACTGTTAGCAAAGTCCCTAAACATTGGTTTTAGTCGCATACAATTTACACCCGATTTAATGCCAAGTGATATTTTAGGAACCTCCGTTTTTAATATGAAAACAACAGAGTTCGATTTTAAAAAAGGACCCATTTTTTCAAATATGATTCTCATTGACGAGATTAATCGTGCGCCAGCAAAAACACAAGCCGCATTGTTTGAAGTTATGGATGAACGCCAAATTACAATTGATGGCCACAAATATATGATGGACTTGCCTTTTATTGTATTAGCAACTCAAAACCCAATAGAGCAAGAAGGCACCTATCGTTTGCCAGAAGCACAATTAGATCGTTTTTTATTTAAAATAGATATTGATTATCCAAATCTGGATGAGGAAATAGAAATCATTAATCGTGAACAAGCATTACAAGGTGCTATAAAAACCGATCAAATTACGGCACATTTAAGCAAATCTCAAATTGAAAAATTTCAAGGCTTAGTAAATCAAGTTTTAATAGAGTCACATTTGGTAAAATATATTGCTGATATTATTGTAAATACACGTAACAATCCGTTTTTATACCTTGGTGCTTCACCGAGAGCATCCATTGCTATATTAAAAGCGAGTAAAGCCTTTGCAGCTATG
>JAADHG010000032.1 GCA_013151975.1 Chlorobiota bacterium
GTGAAACCAGCACCAGAAGATAAACCAGATAAACACCATAAGCAAAATCAAAATTTTGAAACGTAGAACGTAAATTAACACCATTACCCATTATATCGGGTTTAATTCTTAAATCGTCTGTTGGACCTTCTGAACTAAACGAGGCTCTAGCTACACTACCTAAACTCCCATCTCCATTTATAACTGCGTCATTAGCTGCAGCAACAACTAAATTATTTTTTGCGGTTTTCGAAGTTGTTAATTTATCATAAGCAGCATTTCCACCCAATGGATCTGAATTTGACACTTCATCATCTCCATCGTTTCCTGCAGAGAAAACCTGTAAATAATAAGGTGCATTATACATTAAATCATCCCAATTTTTAGAAGTTTGTACATAAGCACCAAGAATCCAACTGTCTGCTCCTGTTAAACTAGATGCAGGAACTCCATATGAATGATTGGACAATAGCATTCCATTTGCTGCTGCTGCTGTAGCTTCAGATAAATCATTTGTTGCGTCATAACCAATAGCTTTTGCTTGTGGCGCCATACCTTTAGCATTTGCTTGTACACCAGATGCAATTATGGTTCCCGTAACATGAGCCGCATGACTAGTTAATGTACTAGTACCATCTGCTATAGACAAACGATCTGTACCACCAGCACCATCATACTCTTGATGTGTAACTCTTCCAATACCGCCAACTTCCCAAATATAAGCAGTCATACCTTGTCCCTCTACATCAAGACCTAAATCACCTCCATTATGCATATAATTTGCTCTGGTTGAAATTGCAGCGGCTGCATTATCTGTTTGAATATATATAGGTTTACCATTTAAGATTTTCCAAAGCTGATGAATAGTACCATCATCATCAGTATAAAGAATAGGCCAACCATTTTGTTTTGCCAATCTTATCGCATGGTTTTGTTCAGCATAGAAATCTTTTTCAAAAGAGATTTCCAATTCTTTTAATTTTTCGAAATTATACTTTTTAGTAATTTCTTTAGTTTGTTTTAGAGTTTGAGAAAACCCAAAGCCAACAAAAATAAAGAAAAAGCTGAGCGTTAAGAATGTTTTGTGTAAGTAGTTGTTTATCATAACAAATTTTGATTAAATATTTTTTCAAAGAGAATAGCCACAAATATAGTAAAAAAGTATTACAGTCTTTTTAGAAATTTTAAGTGTACTTATACTTGTTTTTCCCCTATTCGTTTAACACTGACAATTATTTTGGACTTAAATAATTAACATTTATTTGGATATAATTTTTTGAATGTTGAATTTTGGTGCATAATTAATATATAATATGAGATCAGTCCATTTAATAACTACTAAAACGCTTGATTTAATTACTATAAGCAATCTTATTTCTGAAGAAAAGAAACTTAAGCTATCTGATGAAGTTGTTGAAAAGATTCAAAATTGTAGAAGTTATTTGGATAATAAAATGGAAACTCATAGCGACCCTATATATGGTATTAATACAGGGTTTGGGTCTTTGTATAATGTAAAAATCACTTCTAATAACCTTACTAAGTTACAAGAGAATCTTATGAAATCTCATGCTTGTGGTACTGGTGATATGGTACCTAAAGAGATTGTAAAACTTATGTTATTATTTAAGATTCAATCTTTAAGCTATGGTTATAGTGGAAGCCAGTTGCAAACGGTAAATCGTTTGGTGGATTTTTATAATAATGATGTCTTACCTATAGTATATACCCAAGGATCTCTGGGTGCTTCAGGAGATTTAGCACCATTAGCACATTTGTCTTTACCCTTAATAGGAGAAGGCGACGTTTGGTATAACGAAGAAGTAAAGACTGCGTGTAGTATTAATGAGAAGTTTAATTGGAAACCTATACAATTAAAATCAAAAGAAGGACTAGCATTATTAAATGGTACACAGTTTATGAGTGCTTATGGTGTGCATTTGTTATTAAAGTCATACTTATCCTATTTTGCCGATTTAATAGGAGCCATGTCTTTAGATGCTTTCAATGGGAGAATCGAGCCATTTGATGAGCTAGTACATTTAGTAAGACCACATAATGGACAATTAAAAACGGCAGCACGTATTAAAGAATTTCTTCAAGATAGTGAACTCATTTTTCAAAAAAAGAAGCATGTTCAAGATCCTTATTCATTTAGATGCATGCCACAAGTTCATGGCGCAACTAAAGATACTTTAGCATTTGTAACCAAAACGTTTTTAACTGAAATTAATTCAGTAACCGATAATCCTAATATATTTATAGGAGAAGATAAAATAATTTCTGGCGGAAATTTTCATGGGCAACCTTTAGCTTTAGCTTTAGATTACTTAAAAATTGCAATGGCTGAACTTGGAAGTATATCGGAGCGAAGAACTTATCAATTAGTTTCAGGTCAACGAGGATTACCAGCTTTTTTAGTTGATAACCCTGGTTTAAACTCAGGATTTATGATTCCCCAATATACAGCTGCAAGCATTGTAAGTGCTAACAAACAATTAGCTACCCCAGCAAGTGTGGATTCTATAGTTTCTTCAAATGGACAAGAAGATCATGTTAGCATGGGTGCAAATGCTGCAACACAAGCATATCAATTAGTATATAATGTAGAAAATGTGCTTTCCATCGAGTTATTAAATGCTGCCCAAGCTCTGAATTTTAGAGTACCAAAAAAAACATCACCTTTCTTGCAAACCTTTATGAATGCTTATAGAACCGAGGTTTCCTTTGTACACGAGGATAGGGTTTTACATAACGATATTTTAGACACTATACGCTTCTTATCCTCAGTAAACATTGATACTGTGGACTATTTAAGTTAAGGAAATCTTAATATTTTCGTTTAAATACCTAAATATTAGTTGAACTCATTTGTGATTTCGAAAAAGATGCTCTAATTTTGAATTGTATAAGTATGTCAAGTATTTATATATCAGTTTATTCAATTAAATAGTTTACACCTATACACCGTTTAATTGTTTTACTACCTTAAAATAATTGTTTAATAGCACAACAATTTATTGATTATTAGCACATTTTATTAATTAATGTTTGCCGTAATAGGTAAATATTGGTTTACAACAGTATTATTTTGTTTTTAAGAGCAATCTTTTTAACACTATAAATTATTGTTAAGCCCTATATCTACTGTGTTCTTAAAATTCTATTTAGTTATGTAAATAGCTGCGAAGCTATTGTGAAATGTTAAAATAATTTTAATTAAATCTAAATGTTATGTTTATGAACAATTTTACCAAGAGTAGTGGTAGAGCCTACTGGCATTCTATTACGAATTTATTTTGTTGTAACCCCCATATTAAGAGGGTACAAGACAAAGGCATGAAAGCAGTAATGCTGCTGGTTATGTTTTTTGCATTAGGTTCTGGTGCAATGTTTGCTCAAAATCCAAACCTCGGAGGCGGATTTCTAGCAGGCACAATTGATGGCTGTATGACTAACGTACCTGGGGCAACTCCAGTTGCAGACTTAATGGCTGATCCATTTTTCGACGCTTGTCGTGCTAGTACTGAACCTTTTATTTTAGAACCAATTGCTGAAGTTTCTGGTGTAGATGGACAATGGGGCGTTGCTTCAGGATTTACAAAAGGAAGTACTAATTGTAGTTGGACCTATTATTACGTGTACACTTCAAAGTGTGCAGGTGAGATAACGCCTTATACTGTACAGTATAATGGTGGTGATGCTACACAACCTAAATTAAAAAAAGGTGCTGTAATTCCTCCAGGAGAGAAAGATATGAATCTTTGCTTTGCAGATATTCCTGCACCACATTCAGTGCAATATATCGCAAATTTATTCACAGATAACTGTGGTACTTTAAAGGCTGATGAATTAGTAACATTAAGAACTAAGTCTAAGCAAGATGATTGTAAATGGATAGTTATGTATGTATATACTATTCATGATTATTGTACTGATCCAGTTGAAGTAGTAATTACTTATACAGGTGGTGATACTCAAGAACCATGGTTTACAAGTCAACTTCCAACAAAAGAAATTACTGTTGATTGTGATAGTATTCCAGGAACAGTTACTTTGAATTGGGATGATAACTGTGCCGGTAAAGGTAAAGTAAAATCTGTAGACGATACTTCTAAATTAGGTATAGGTTGTGAAGGTGGTATAATCACTAGAACTTGGGATATTCATGATAATTGTGGAAATTCTACTTCATATACTCAAACAATCAATGTAAACCCAACACCTCAAGCATATTTTGTTGCTACTCAAGATGTTTATGTGCCATGTGCAGATAAAGCTAATGTAGCTAGTTATATTTCAGATTTATATTATACTAATGATCGTGATAGCGATCGTTGTGGTATTTATGGTTATGCTAAGCCTAACTATACTGAAATAGCTGAAAGCTGTGGTAGTTTTGAAGTAACTTATACATTTACTGATGACTGTGGAAGAACTAGTAAT
>JAADHG010000138.1 GCA_013151975.1 Chlorobiota bacterium
TTGCCTTTAAATTTACCTTTAATATTAATCTTAATAAATAATTGTTAAACATTTAATTTAACTTATTTATCAATACAATTTATCTACCTTTGCGCCATTAATTTTTGCTATGACAAAATTGTTTTCTACTGGGTTTTGGGAAATCGTTGCGCGATTAATTCTTCGTAATAGAGTTGTAATTATTATTGCGATTACATTAATAACGTACTTTTTTAGTTTACAGTGGGATAAAATGCGCTTTACTTATACTGAAGCAAACCTTTTGCCAGATAGTCATGAAGTAAATTTAGAGTATAATGCATTTCTTGAAAAATTTGGAGAAGAAGGCAATTTAATTGTTCTAGGCGTTAAAGACTCAACGTTATTTTCGGTTGAAAAACTAAATGCTTGGAATAAACTTTCTACAAGCTTTAAAAAAGAAAAAGAAGTAGAAACTGTAATCTCAATAAGCGATCTCCAAAAACTTGTAAAGAACAATGCAAAAAAACAATTTGACCTAGAGCCTTTTATAAAAGATTCTATTACTTCAAAAGCGCAATTAGAAACCTTAGAAAAGCAATTGTTTGAAAAGTATCCTTTTTATGACAACTTCTTATTTAATAAGGATACAAGAACTATACGCTCTGCAATTTATTTAGACAAAGCAATTGTAAACACACCTGCTAGAAAAGACTTTATTATAAATATACTCATCCCAAAAATTAAAGCCTTTGAGGATGCTTACAATCTCGATGTACACATTTCGGGGATGCCCTATGTTCGTACCTTAAATTCACAAAATATTATTGATGAAATAGGTACTTTTATTATAGCTGCTTTGTTTGTAACTTCTTTGATTTTCTTTTTCTTTTTCAGGTCGTTTAGAGCGACATTAATATCAATGATTATTGTAATTATTGGCGTTATGTGGACCTTTGGAATTATTGGAATTCTAGAATATGAAATTACTGTACTTACCGCTCTAATCCCTCCGTTAATTATTGTAATTGGAATTCCTAACTGTATCTTCTTAATTAATAAATATCAACATGAAGTAAAAAAACATGGTAATAAAGCTAAATCTTTGCAGCGTGTAATTTCAAAAATTGGAAATGCCACTTTAATGACTAATGTTACAACTGCCTCGGGGTTTGCTACGTTTATAATTACAGATAGTAAATTACTCACTGAGTTTGGTATTGTTGCTTCTCTAAGTATCCTAGCTATTTTTATTTTGTGCTTGTTAATAATTCCTATTGTCTATAGTTATATGCCAATGCCAAAGGACAAGCATTTAGAGCACTTAAGTAAACGTTGGATAAACGCTTTTGTTAGCTGGATGGAGCGCATGGTAAAGCATCGAAAAATTACAATATACATAACATCTCTAGTTCTTCTGGTAGCTAGCATTATTGGTATTTATCAAATAAAAATCTCAGGAAGCCTCATTGAAGATATGCCAAGAAATTCCGAATTTTTTAAAGACATTCGTTTTTTTGAAGAAGAGTTTAACGGCATTATGCCTTTAGAAATTATGGTTGACACTAAGCAAAAAAAAGGGGTGATGAAGTTAGCAACTATTAAACGAATGAATGCCCTTGAAGACCTTATTATTGAAATTCCAGAATTATCAAGACCAATCTCTTTGGTAAGTTTGGTAAAATATACCAAACAAGCTTACTACAACGGAAATCCAAAATACTACCAACTTCCTACAGCACAAGAAAACAGCTTTATTTTATCGTATACTAAAAATTCATCAACAAATCTCGATTTACTTAAAAGTTTTGTTGATAGTACAGGCCAATTTGCACGTATCACAACATTTATGAAAGATAGTGGAATAGACAAAATGGAGCGTATTGAGGAAACTCTTAAAAGTAAGATTAGCAAAATTTTCCCTTCAGAAAAATACAATGTTACGATTACTGGAAAAGCCTATTTATTTCAAAAAGGAACAAAATATTTAATAAATAATTTAATTCTCTCGCTATCCTTGGCTATATTTCTAATTTCCATTTTTATGGCATATATGTTTAGGTCTTTTAGAATGATTGTTATTTCTCTAATTCCTAACTTATTACCTCTATTAATTACCGCAGGTTTAATGGGTTATTTAGGCGTGCCAATAAAACCATCGACTATTCTGGTATTTAGTATTGCCTTTGGTATATCTGTAGATGATACTATTCATTTTTTAGCAAAATACCGACAAGAACTACAAGCCAACCACTGGAAAATTAAAAAATCTGTCTATGCTGCTTTAAGAGAAACAGGTGTGAGTATGTTTTATACGTCCATTGTATTATTCTTTGGGTTTTCGGTGTTTGTTATTTCAAACTTTGGTGGCACCGTAGCTTTAGGTGCTTTAGTATCAGCAACACTGTTGTTTGCTATGCTAGCTAACTTATTGTTATTACCTTCCTTATTATTGTCGTTAGAAAGAAGTATTGCTAATAAAGAAGTTTTAAAAGAACCGAATTTTAGGATTATACCTGAGGAAGATAAAAAAACAGACTAATCTAAATTTTAAATAAACACTATTAGAATTTTGAGATTTGTTGTTTTGGTGCTTGAAAGCCGAAGGTCTTTTTTTATCTTTGCACACTAAATTAATTTTAACACAAAGATGCATAGTACAGTAGCTGAATTATTATCTCAAAACAAACCTCTAGCTGAAATTGAAATAAAGGGTTGGGTTAGAACTTTCCGTGCCAATCGTTTTATCGCTTTAAATGATGGTTCAACAATTAATAATATACAATGTGTTATTGATTTTGAAAATACTGACGAATCTATTTTAAAAAGAATCACAACTGGTGCTGCTTTACATATTAAAGGTGCATTGGTAGAAAGTCTGGGCAAAGGGCAATCTGTAGAAATTCAGGTAACTTCTCTTACTATTCTTGGAGATTCTGACCCTGAAGAATATCCTATTCAACCTAAAAAACATTCATTTGAATTTTTACGCGAAAACGCACACTTACGAACACGTACAAATACATTTAGTGCTGTGATGCGCTTACGCTCTTCCTTATCATTTGCGATACATAAGTATTTTAACGAGAATGGATTTTACTATATGCACACACCCATAATTACGGGAAGTGATGCCGAAGGTGCTGGAGAAATGTTTCGTGTAAGTACACTCGATGCAAAAAACCCACCTCAAGACGAGAGTGGTAATATCGATTATTCTCAGGATTTCTTCGGAAAAGAAACTAACTTAACCGTTTCTGGGCAGTTAGAAGCAGAAACCTACGCCATGTCGCTCGGTAAAGTTTATACTTTTGGCCCCACTTTTAGAGCCGAAAACTCCAATACATCACGGCATTTATCCGAATTTTGGATGGTAGAGCCCGAAGTTGCTTTTATGGATTTAGCCGGAAATATGGATTTGGCTGAAGCCTTTACAAAATCTATATTAAGCTATGTTTTAGAACATAACAAAGACGATTTAGCATTTTTAGAACAACGTTTAGTCCAAGAAGACAAATCTAAGCCACAGGCCGAACGTCAAGAAATGACACTTACTGATAAATTACGATTTGTTGTTGATAATAATTTTAAACGCGTAAGTTATACCGAAGCTATTGATATTTTACGTAACTGTAAACCTAACAAGAAAAAGAAGTTTAAATTCCTTATAGATAAGTGGGGTGCCGATTTGCAAAGTGAACACGAACGCTTTTTGGTGGAAAAACACTTTAAGTGTCCTGTTATTTTATTTGATTATCCTGCCAATATTAAAGCCTTTTATATGCGTTTAAACGAAGATGGTAAAACCGTTCGCGCTATGGATATTTTATTTCCAGGAATAGGAGAAATTGTTGGAGGTTCACAACGTGAAGAACGCTTAGAAGTTCTTAAAGAAAAAATGGCTGCACTAAATATTCCTGAAGAAGAATTATGGTGGTACTTAGATTTACGTAAATATGGTACTGCCATACATTCTGGTTTTGGTTTAGGATTCGAACGTTTAGTTATGTTTGTAACTGGCATGAGTAATATTAGAGATGTAATACCTTACCCAAGAACACCTCAAAACGCCGAATTTTAACTAATAGAATTAAAATATATAACAAAACAATCTTCGTTCTATAATGAAAGTAGATTGTTTTTTCTATTTTTATAGAAACCCAAATAAAAACAATGCTTAAACAGTATTTACAATTTAAATTATCTCAAAAATTATCGCCTCAACAAATCCAGTTGATGAAGTTAATTCAACTGCCTACGCAAGCTTTTGAGCAACGTCTTAAACAAGAACTGGAAGAAAACCCAGCTTTAGAAAGCGGCAAAGAGAATACTGAAGAATACGAAGACAATTTTGACAATCAAGATGATTTTGATGATAGTGATTCCATTAATGCTGAAGATATTAATGTTGACGAATATTTAAGTGATGATGAAATTCCTGATTATAGGATGCAAGCCAATAATTATAGTGTGGATGATGAAGAAAAAAGTATTCCATACGCTTCAGGAACATCTTTTACACAACATTTAACCAATCAATTAAACACGTTCAGACTAGATGAAGAAGGTTATAAAATTGCCGAATTTCTTGTTGGCAGTGTTGATGGCAGTGGTTATATCCGTCGCTCGCTCCCAGATATTTTAGACGATCTTGCATTTACTCAAAATGTATATACCACAGAAGATAAAATAGAAAGCGTTTTAAAGATTGTACAACAATTAGATCCTGCAGGTGTTGGTGCTCGTAATTTGCAGGAATGCTTACTGATTCAGTTACTCCGTAAATCAAAAACTCCAAGTATTGAACTCGCCATTCAAATTATTGACAAGGCTTTTGATCAGTTTTCAAAAAAACATTATAAAAAACTACTCCAAAAATTCAATATTTCTGAGGATGAGCTTAAAAAAGCTATTCTAGAAATAGAACACTTAAACCCAAAACCTGGAGGGTCTTTTTCTGGAAATACTAGAATTGTTGAACATGTTGTTCCAGATTTTACCATTAGAATAATTGATGGCGAATTAGAGTTAACACTTAATGGAAGAAATGCTCCAGAACTTCATGTGTCTCGAGAATATAATAACATGCTTAAAGGCTACAAAGAATCTAAGGACAAATCAAAATCTCAAAAAGATGCTGTGATGTTTATCAAACAAAAACTTGATGCTGCCAAATGGTTTATTGAAGCTATAAGGCAACGCCAACAAACACTATTTGTAACCATGAGCGCCATTATGCACTATCAAAAAGATTATTTTTTATCGGGAGATGAGCGCAAATTAAGGCCTATGATTCTAAAAGACATTGCAGAGGAAATTGACATGGATATCTCTACCGTTTCTCGTGTTGCAAATAGTAAATATGTTGATACACCTTATGGCACAAAATTAATTAAAGAGTTCTTTAGTGAGTCTATGAAAAATGATCAAGGTGAAGATGTATCTACTCGAGAAATTAAGAAAATTTTAGAGACTGTAATAGAAGAAGAAGGCAAGAAAAAGCCTCTTACCGATGAAAAATTAGCAAAGATCTTAAAAGAAAAAGGATATCCAATTGCAAGACGAACCGTTGCGAAATACAGAGAACAGTTAGATATTCCAGTAGCAAGGCTTAGAAAACAAATTTAAAGTGAACGCTATTTTAAAAAGTATATCATATATTTTTCACCCCATATTTATGCCTTTTCTTGGGGTTGCTTTTTATTTTTACAAGTCTCCTAAATTTATTCCTTTACCAATTGTAAAAGCAAAACTGTTTTCATTAAGCTTACTTACAATACTACTCCCTATATTACTATATTTTTTACTAAAAACTTTACGTAAAGTAAATTCGGCGCAACTTAAATCAACTCAAGAACGTATTTTGCCTTTAGTGATAAATAGCATCATTATCTTTATTGTTGCACAACGCATATTACCGCAAAATCAATTTATTGAACTTTACTTTTTCTTTATAGGCATATTACTCTCTACGCTAACTTGTTTAATGCTCGCCATTTTAAAGTTTAAAGCTAGTATACATATGATTGCTTCCGGAGGAGTATTCTTGTTTTTAATAGCCCTTAGTATTCACTACAGCATTAATATTAATGGTGCTATTGCTTTGTTTAGTATTATTATAGGTGCTATTGCTACGTCGAGACTTCACTTAAAAGCGCATACGAATATCGAGCTTATAATAGGTTTTTTTGTAGGTCTAATTCCGCAATTATTAATGCTTAATTACTGGTTGTAATACCATTTCTAAGTTATAAAATATAAAACATCAGCCCAATTTTTAAAGCTCTAATATCTATCGATTCTCCATTAAGCGTTGCTCCTTTTTTAAAAATAGGATTAAGTGCATAATACACATAAGCGTTCCATGTATTATAACCTATACCAAGCGATATTCCATATTGAACTTTGTCAAAATCTTCAATTTTTGTTTGTTTAATATTTTCGGAAGAACTCGTAAACCTTGTATTTGAAGCAAACACATAACCAAGTTTAAATCCTGTATAAACTCTCCAGAATTTATATGTTTCAGGTGTAGATGTACGCCATCTCAATTCAAATGGAATTTCAATAAGTTGCCTTGAAAATTTGTTTTTAGTAAACTGCGAGCTTTCTAACAACTCATAATTATAATTGCCTTGCACATCCTTAGTTATTAATAAATTATGGTTTACAGTATTTGTAGAAAAACCCAAGCCTATTCCCAAGGCCCAATTCCTGTTTTTGTTAATGGGTATATCTTTAATAAATCCAAGATGAAACCCACTTGAGAATCCATTTTGCGACATACCATTAGGCATACTAATTAAAGCATTATATGTTAAGCCAAAATAGAATTGATCTTCTTTATATAATGAATCTACACTTTTTGTATGTATTTCTTGACCAAATGCGAATTGGTAACTTATAAACACTATAAAAAAAACTAAAAAAGATTTCATGTATTTTTTACTTATTGTTCATTATCCTAATAACTATTGGGAATTATAGGTAACAACATATAACTTTTTTTTCTGCTTCTTATTATAAAAAACAGTATTAATTACAAAAGGCATCCTATTAAGAATGCCTTTTATAATTATATAAAATAAATTTTTATTGTTTGTTTCGAGACACGTCTCCTTTTATAGAAGCGTAATTTATTTTTAAGGCATTAACTTTTCTAAGTTCTTGCTTAATGTCTCCTATCAATCCCATATTTGCTTTCTTATCCACTTTTAAAGATGTCGTTAAATAAGGTATTTCTTCTTCACGCTTTGATTCTCTTTCAGAATAAATAAATGCTGCAATATCACTAACTTCAGCAAATTTATCATTAAGTTGTATTCTAGCTTCTGTACCGTATTTCTTTTTATACTGAGAGCTAGGTTTTCCAACATAAATATACATTACTAGATTCTTCTTTTCTAGCTTTTCAACTTCTGATGCTGATGGTAAATGATTATCAATCATAAGAGAATTATCTCTCATTACCGTAGCTACCATAAAGAAGAATAATAACATAAATACAATATCTGGTAAAGATGCTGTATTAATTGCCGGCAAACCGCCATCTTTTTTCTTTTTAAATTTAGACATATTCTTATAATGCTGTATTAAATTCTAAATTATTATTGAACTTCTGAAAGTTTTTGAGGATATTCCTTTTTTATTTGAGATATCAATTCTTTCAGCTTTTCTTTATTTCCTACCCAATTTACATCTTTATAGTTCTTTTGCATCTCAATAAAATTCATGTCTGCAAATCCCCTCCTTGGCCCTATTTCTAGAGCTCTTCTATTTCTTAACACATTATAAGCGGCAACTAATTCGTTTTGAACAGAAATATACTGCCCATAAGATGTTTTACGCTCATTCTTTAAAGAAATAATGGCTTTATCTGGATGGTCTGATGACCTTGGGTCTTTCTTCCCTTTACAATAATCACACTTATTGCCATCTGCATCTGTTCCTCCTCCATTATCTAAAAACTCAACAGCAGCAGCTCTTAAGTCTTTAAGTTCCATGATTTCATCTTCAACAAGTAATTGGTCTTTACCATTTAATAATACGGTAAAAATATTTTTTTGTTTAATGATTACATCCTCATCAGAATCTTCGATTGGAGGAAGCTTTCTATTTATCCCAGAATCTTTTTCCATAGTAGTTGTTACTAAGAAAAATATCAGTAATAAAAAAGCAATGTCGGCCATAGAGCCTGCATTAACTTCGGGTGCTGCTCGCTTTGCCATAACTACTTAATTAGATTTTTAATTCCTGAGAAAAATATTGAAAATATGGCTAATGCTCCAAAAATATAAAACGATACTATTCCTGCACCAACCAGTTGCGATGTTCCTTCGGTTACTTGTACTCCTTGATCGAAATACTCGGTAGTATCACCACCTGAAAAAAGATATGATACAACTAAAACTCCTACAAAAGCACCAGCTCCCATTAATGTACTCTTAAGTGATCCCGTATTTGAAAATAAATTTTTAATTACAAAAAAGACAACAAACGCCAAAACCAAAATAAAAATAACATAAGAAACGTATATCATATTATCTACCGATCCTGTATCTCCTCCAGACAAATATGCTGCTTCAATAGCATTATCTCCTGAGGACATAATCATTGCTAAAAGCACTACGCCTACTAAACTTAATACAGCAGCAATTATTTTTAAAATTTTATGTAAACTCATAATAATATATGGTTTTAAAAGTTATTACTTCTTGTATCTTATTAATAAATCCATCAATGTAATTGATGCATCTTCCATATCATTTACAATACTATCAATTTTTGCAATAATATAGTTATAAAACACTTGAAGAATAATAGCAACGACCAACCCAAATACTGTAGTTAAAAGTGCTATTTTAATACCTCCTGCAACTAATGATGGATTCATATCTCCAGCGGCTTCAATTTTATCAAATGCAGAAATCATACCAATTACTGTTCCCATGAACCCAAGCATTGGTGCCAGTGCTATAAATAATGAAATCCAAGATACATTTTTCTCTAATTGTCCCATTTGTACACCACCATAACTTACAACAGCTTTTTCAACTTGGTCTAAGCCTTCATCTACTCTATCTAATCCTTGATAAAATATGGATGCTACAGGACCTTTTGTGTCTCTACAAACTTCTTTTGCAGCTTCAACTCCACCAGAAGCAAGTGCATCTTCCACACTTTGTGTTAACTTTTTAGTGTTGGTTGTAGAAAGGTTTAAAAAGATAATTCTTTCTATAGCAATGGCTAAACCTAGAATTAAACATAATAATACAATGCCCATAAACCCAGGGCCTCCTTCAATAAATCTCTTTTTTAATTCTTGATGAAACCCAAGCTCTTCAGTAGCGTCAGCGGCATCATCTTGAGTTGAACTTACAACTGTATTAGCAGTTGTGATTGTGTTCGCATTTGTATTCGCATTTACAGTTCCGAATGCCATAATACCTGCGATAGCTAGAATAGAAAATAATCTTTTCATTGTTCTTGATCTTAATTTTATTAGTTAAAGCGTTAAAGATATAAAAAAATTGTAATTAACAAATTAAATTTTTAACAGAGTATACAGTATTCGCCTAAGAAAATCTCAATACTCTCTTTTGCAGAGAGGAAGGGATTCGAACCCTCGATACGCTTTTGGCGTATACACACTTTCCAGGCGTGCGCCTTCGACCACTCGGCCACCTCTCTAAAATTTTATTTTTTAGTTACAGCGGCTCAAATAACAAAAAAAAGTTTAAACCTTAAAACTTTGTTTGTTAATTTTGCGACATCTCTCCTCTTAATGACCTTTCAAAAAGAATTTTAAAATCTTTTGCCTTTAAATTCTTACTTAGCAAGTACATTAATTTTGTAACAGCAGCTTCGGTAGTCATATCTCTTCCTGAAATAATACCAATCTTTTTTAATTGTATACTGGTTTCATACTGTCCCATTATAACACTTCCTCCTGAACATTGTGTTACATTAATAATATGTACACCTTTTTTAATAGCTGCTTTTAATATATCTATAAACCATTTACTACTAGTTGTATTTCCTGCTCCATAGGTTTCCAGAATTACACCTCTTAATCCTGAAGTATCGAAAATTGATGATAGCAGCATTGGTGAAATCCCTGGAAACAATTTAATTACTGCAATATTAGTATCTAATGCCTTATGGATTTCAAGTTGCTTTCTTGAGTTAGGCTTAAATAAATGTTCTTTATTAATTTTAAGATGTACTCCAGATTCTGCCAAGTCAGGGTAATTTAAAGATGCAAAAGCTTCAAAATGCTCAGCATTTATTTTAGTTGTGCGATTGCCTCTATATAATTTGTATTCAAAATAAAGACACACTTCTTTAATTATAGGCTTGCCCTTTTCTTGAAGTGAAGCTACTTGTATGGATGTAATTAAATTTTCTTTGGCATCTGTACGTAAATCTCCAATTGGTAATTGAGATCCTGTAAAAATGACTGGTTTTGTAACATTTTCCAACATAAAACTTAAGGCAGAAGCCGAATAACTCATGGTATCACTTCCATGAAGCACTACAAAACCATCACAAGTATTATAGTTTTCTTCAATAATTTCAGCGATTTGAACCCAATATTCAGGACTTATATTAGAAGAATCTATTGGGTCCGGAAACGATACAGTTTCTATTGAACAATCTAATAGCTTAAGTTCTGGAATTCTAACGAGTAAATTATCAAAGTCAAAAGACCGCAAAACTCCCGTTTCGGGATCTTTTATCATCCCAATGGTTCCACCTGTATATATTAATAGTATGTTTGGTTTACTCATTATTAAACTTTAAAAATGGCTTTTGAATTTGCTGTGGTAATTTCGGCAATTTTTTCTTGAGACATATTATATAGGTCAGATAATTTTTCTAACACCTTAATTATATAACTACTTTCATTACGCTTTCCTCTATATGGCGTTGGCGATAAATAAGGCGCATCGGTTTCTAAAACTATATGTTTCAAATCAATTTGATTTAAAAATTGATCGATTTTACCATTTTTAAAAGTTACTACACCTCCTATACCAAGCTTCATATTATATGAAATGGCTTGTTGGGCTTGTTCAATAGTACCTGTGAAGCAGTGAAAAATTCCGAGTAAATCATCGTCTTTTTCTTCTTCCAAAATTTGAAAGATCTCATTAAAGGCTTCTCTACAATGAATTACTATTGGTAGTTTATATTGTTTTGCTAATTGTATTTGATGTCTAAACGCGTCTTGTTGAATGTTGAGTGTTGATGTATCCCAGTACAAATCAATACCAATTTCTCCAATTGCAACAAAAGAACGTTTACTAAGCAACTCTTCAACATGTTTTAGTTCTTCTTTGTAATTTGCTTTAACCGAAGTAGGATGCAAACCCATCATTAAAAATACATATTTTGGATAATCTTGTTCTAACTGTAACATTGCTTTTGTGTAAGTAGAATCTATTGCTGGAATAAAAAAACGAGTAATGTTTTGTGCAATAGCGCGTAGCATCATTTCTTTTCTATCTTCATTAAAAGCTTCGCTATATAAATGTGTGTGTGTATCGGTAATTATCATTTAGCAAAAGTAAAAAAGTCACCTGTTTAATGATGACTTTTAAAGTTTCTTTTTTTACTATTCTAATTTTTTTAGAAGTTTTTGTGCTTGTTTATAATCTTCAGCATCTTCTGGGATTGTTTTAAGAATACTTATGCATTCTTCATTTTCTTTTTGTTTTAGTTTACTTAATGCTAAATACCAAGTGGCTTTATTTTTATATGCTGAGTTGCCTTTACTTAATTTTTGTAGTAACAAATCTGATACTTCAAATTTATCTAATTCAATATTTGCAATGGCTCTATAAAATTGAAGCTCTGCATTGTTACCATCAAGTTCAAGTAATTTTTTAAAAGCTTTGTCAGCCTCAGCATAATTTGCTGAGTTA
>JAADHG010000166.1 GCA_013151975.1 Chlorobiota bacterium
TACTGGAACCATGTTGTTACTGATAACTCAGTAGAAGGTTATATCAATTTTATTACTAATGATTGGGGAATTGATAAAACAGAATATATAGATACAGCAATTGAAAATTTAAAATTAGAAAATTCTAATAAGCCTGTTGGGTTTGATGGTTGGCTTTTTGTTGGCACAAAAAATAATGTAGGAGATTATACTAGTGGAAATAATGTAGGAAAAAAAACAATCCGTATTATTTATAGATTAAATAAAGAAACTAAAACCAATATAATCGATTCCTTACCTGCATTGAAAGATTCAGAACCAAAAATTGGTGATATTGTTAGATTAGTAGGAGTTACCAATTATGTTACCTATAAATATAAAAGTAGAGTCGGAGATAAAAGTAATAATGGAGCTTACATGAATGAACAAGGTTTTAGAAACAGAACAAAAGCTATTATTGTAGATACATATAAAAATCCAGATAAAACAAACTATAACGTAAAGATTAAATATTACTAACTCTAAATTGAAAATTTAATCTATTCTATGTCTTCTGCTTTTTCTTTCGAGCAGCAGGAAACAACACGTTATTTAAAATTAAACGATATCCAGGAGAGGTTGGATGTAATTCTAGTTCGGTTTTAGGGTCACCAACGCGATGTGTATAATCTTCAGGATCATGTCCTCCATAAAAGGTGAAAAATCCTTTTCCCATAATACCATGTATATATTTGGCTTCACCATTGGTTTTATTTTCTCCTAAAATTAAAACCTTCGATTTTATTTGATCTCTAGTAAACGCTGTGGTTTGTCCCATAAATCCTTTTACCAATGCTGTATGGTTTTGGTTTAACATGGTTGGCACTGGATCCCATTTTGCCGAAAAATCCATCAATGTAAAATAATCAGTCGTCTTAGGAATACGTCGCTTTTGTGTCATGTCTATAGACGAGAACTCATATACATTTGGATTCCTTTCTAATATGTAGTTTGTAAATGCAAACGTTTTGTTATAATCTATTTTACTTTGATAATTGGCATCACTTCCATCACCATCAAACATTGGTTCGCATATATCTACACCTTCAGCAGATAATGCAATATCAAAACTATCCGTCGCACTACACATGGCAAACATAAAGCCACCTCCTACTACATAATCTCTAATTTTTAGAGCAACATCTAGTTTTTCTTGAGACACTTTATTGTATCCCAGCTTTGCAGCTAAAGTTTCCGCATCTTTCTTTTCTTTAATGTACCAAGGAGCACTTCTATAGCTTCTATAAAATTTACCAAACTGTCCTGTAAAATCTTCATGATGTAAATGCAACCAATCAAATAAAAGCAAAGCATCATTTAATACTTCTTCATCATAAATTGTTTCATAAGGAATTTCAGCATAGGTCAAAACCATTGTAACAGCATCATCCCATGGTTGCTTTCCATAAGGTGTATAGACCGCAATTTTTGGTGCTTTTTCTAAAATTACAGCTTCCATATTCTGGCTAGGACTACTTATTTCTTGAAGAATACTTTCAGTTTTAGCATCACTAATAACTTCAAAAGAAACACCTCGTATTTGGCATTCTCTTTGGATTTCTTCAAAATCTGGTAATAAGAATGAGCCTCCTCTATAATTAAGTAACCATTTTACTTTTTGTTGTTTTTCTAAAACCCAATAGGTAATTCCGTAAGCCTTTAAATGATTTTTCTGGCTTTCTGCATCCATAGGAATAAGGATGTACGAGGCAAACATGTTTACAGATATAAACAATAATAATGTTAAGACAATTATCTTCTTCATAGACGAAATATACTCAAAAATTATTCTTCCTTGACTAGTTTTAAGGGAATTTTAAGTAAGATAAAATTTATTAAGCATATTTTATTAAGTGTGCTTTTATTATCTGCTTGATCCGGAAAGTAAATTGGCAATTACTTTAGTACTTTGAAATTGCTCTAAAATAATTTTAATAAATACTGTTATCGGAATAGCCATAATAAGCCCTGGAATTCCCCAGATATATCCCCAAAGCATAAGCATTACTAAAACTGTTATTATATTTATTGAGAATGATTTTCCCATAAAAATTGGTTCCAAAATTGCACCAAACAATACTTGAACTCCTGTAATTGTAAGTATAAAAAAGAATAATATGCTTGTAGGTTCTAACTCAACAAAAGCAAAAATTGATAATAAAATTACAGAAATAAACGAACCCACCATTTGTACAAAATTAATTGCAAATGCAAAGAGTCCCCAAAAAATTGGAAAACTCACATCAAAAAAGACGCATGCAAGTCCTGTACCTAAACCTGTAAGTAAGCTAACCAAAACTTTAACTTTAATAAATTTTATAAGATCCTTCTCAATTTTCATAAAGGTCTTTACTGAGGTATGCCTTTGCTTTAAAATTGTAGCATTTAAAACTTTATGCATGTTAATAGATTCTGCTAACCACAGCACTACAAAAAAGACTGTCATTAAAAGCATAGTTAAAAATTTTCTCAAAAAATCTATTGCCGAACTAATATTTCCTTTTTGTATAAACTGTGATATTAATTTATTGTCTTTTTGAAATTCTATACCAAATGTATCTTCAATGTAAAACATTAAATTAGTTAGCTTGTCTTCTGCCTTTTCAAAAAATACAGAGTCTGATGCTATAATTTGCTTGCTTGATAGCTGAATCAGTTCTACTCCAATTTTTAACCCACCAACGATTAACAAAATCACAACAATAACACCAACAAAATTTGGTATTTTTCGTTTACTAAACCAACGCATTAGTGGTAAAAACAACAAAGCTATAAACATTGAAAATACCAAAGGAACAAATATAAACGATAAGATTTTTAGTAAGTAAAACACGAGCGGAATTACAATAACTAAAAGCAATATATTGGTAGTACGTCTTTGATGTAACATGAAATAATTTTTCTTTATATAACAAGTAATCAAAGGTAGTTTAAAATGTAGTCATTCAACAGGAAATTAAATTCAAAATTAATTCTCTAGAATGGCACATCATTCTCATCATCATTAAACGAGCTTCCAAAAGCTTGGTCTGGAGATGGGAAATTATCTGGTTTAAAAGTATCATCGTTTGCAGCGGCATTCATTTTAGAATGGAATTCATTTCCAAATGGCGAATCGAAAGTATCTAAATTATCAAACTTACCTAAATGAGGAATAAACTTCAATCTGATACTATCTAAGCCACCATTTCTATGCTTAGCCACAATAAACTCAGCTTGACCTTCGGTTGGTGAACGTTCGTCATCATCCCATTCATCAATTTTGTAATATTCTGGTCTGTAAATAAACGATACGATATCTGCATCCTGTTCAATTGCACCAGATTCACGAAGGTCAGATAGTAAAGGTCTTTTACTTCCACCACGTGTTTCTACAGCACGCGATAATTGAGATAATGCTATTACAGGTACACTTAATTCTTTTGCTAAAGCCTTAAGATTACGAGATATCATAGAAATTTCTTGTTCTCTATTTCCTCCTTTAGTTCCTCCTCCAACTGTCATAAGCTGTAAATAATCTATAACAATAAGCTTAATGCCATGTTGAGAAGATAAACGTCTTGCTTTTGCACGTAAGTCAAAAATAGAAAGCGAAGGGGTATCATCTATATAAAGTGGAGCTTTTTCAAGGCTTTTAACTTTTACGTTAAGTTGTTCCCACTCGTGCTTTTCTAGGCGTCCTGTTCTCAGTTTTTCAGAAGACAATCCTGTTTCAGACGAAATTAATCTGGTAATTAATTGTACCGAAGCCATTTCTAAAGAGAAAAATGCCACAGGGATATTATGATTTACAGCAATATTTCTCGCCATAGATAGAGTTAAAGCCGTTTTACCCATACCTGGCCGTGCAGCAACAATAATCAAATCACTTTCTTGCCAACCAGAAGTAAGCTTATCTAGTTTATCAAATCCTGAAGGAATACCACTTAAGCCTTCTTTATTTGAAATCTCTTCAATTTTTTTCTTGGCTTGTATTACAAGATCTTGAGCTGTTTCAGAAGATTTTTTAATATTTCCTTGTGTAACTTCGTATAGCTTAGACTCAGCTTTGTCTAATAAATCGAAAACATCTTTTGTTTCATCGTAGGAATCTTCAATAATCTCATTTGAAATTTTAATTAAACTACGCTGAATAAATTTTTGTAAAATAATACGTGCATGAAACTCTATATGTGCTGATGAAGATACTTTTTGAGTTAAAGATATTAAGTAAAAATCACCTCCAACCATTTCTAACCTACTATCCTTTTTTAACTGGCTAGAAACTGTTAATAAATCGATTGGTTCACTATTTTCAAACAATTTTAAAATAGCTTCAAAAATATATTGATGTGATTCTTTATAAAAGGCATTTGAGCTTAAAATATCAATAACCTCATCAACACCTTTTTTATCAATCATCATTGCACCTAACACAACTTCTTCCAAATCAATGGCTTGTGGAGGGATTTTGCCTTTTTCTAAGCTTATTAAAGTACTTTTATCTACTTTATAACCTTGCAATTGGTTAGGTTGTTTCATGATTGCTAATGTAAATAAATTGTTAAGATTTGTTATAAAAAGAGAATGGACATTGTTAACCACCAATTAACAATTTAACTGTTAATAAGTCAACAATATTGTTGACAAGGGTAAAAAAATCCAAAATTAAAAACTTCGGATTTTTTTTATGATATGATTAATAAGGTTTTAGTCATTATACACTCCCATTTGAGAATATTTATCCATACGTTTTTTAACCAATTCTTTTGGTGATAAGTTTTTGAATTCATTATAAGACTTAACAATGGCATCACGTACAGTAGCGAATGTTTTTTCTCTGTCCTTATGTGCACCTCCTAAAGGTTCTTTAATAATTTCATCAACTAATTTCATTCGCTTCATATCCTTAGCAGTAAGTTTTAAAGCTTCAGCGGCTTGTTCTTTATATTCCCAACTTCTCCATAAAATAGAAGAACAAGATTCTGGAGAAATAACCGAATACCAAGTGTTTTCTAACATTAATACTTTATCTCCAACACCTATTCCAAAAGCACCTCCTGAGGCTCCTTCACCAATAATAACTGTAATAATTGGCACTTTTAAACGTGTCATTTCTAAAATATTTCTAGCTATGGCTTCTCCTTGTCCACGCTCTTCAGCTTCAATACCTGGATAAGCCCCTGGAGTATCAATAAGAGTAACCACTGGAATGCCAAACTTTTCGGCGGATTTCATTAATCGCAACGCTTTTCTATATCCCTCTGGATTAGACATTCCGAAATTACGATACTGTCTTGTTTTTGTGTTATAGCCTTTTTGTTGGCCAATAAACATATAGCTTTGGTCTCCTATTTTTCCTAAGCCACCAATCATGGCTTTATCATCTTTAAAATTACGGTCACCGTGAAGTTCCAAATACGAGTCTCCAAAAATAGCATTAATATAATCTAATGTATAAGGTCGGTTTGGATGGCGTGACATCTGCACACGTTGCCAAGCTGTAAGGTTTTTATAAATATCTTTTTTTGCCTCAGCTAATTTACTTTCTATTTGCTTACAGGTTTCGGTAACATCAACGTCACTTTCTTTTCCAATGAGTTGGCATTTTTCAAGTTGTTCCTCCAACTCTTTTATAGGGAGCTCAAACTCTAAATATTCCATAGAAATTTTAGATTTATTAGTTAGCCTACAAATATAAAAACTTTAATTGTCTTAGCTTATGATGTACTATTTCTTTTTAATCGGATTGAATTTTTAAGTATTCCGTTAAGGAGTACTGTACCAATAATAATAACAGCTCCTAAATAAAACTCTGAACTCATTTTTTCTTTTGCTGGAAACAAAATAATTGCCATAGCTATTCCGTAAATGGGCTCAATATTGTATGTTAATACTACAGTATACGGGCTTAAATGTTTCATTACATGCACTGCTGCTATAAATGTGTAAGCCGTACAAATAGAGCCCAGAATTATTAAATATTTCCAATCATCAAAACTGAGCTTAAAAAAAGTAGCATCAAATCCGTCGCCAAAAAATGCTATAAATACTGAAATAAAAAAAACACCACTTAAAAACTCATAAAATGAAATTACGGATGCACTATATCGTTTAACAAACTTACCGTTAATAACAGCAAAAATTGTAGAAAATAATGCAGATATAATTCCTAAAATAATACCATTGATATACTTAATTTCTGTTTGAGTAATTATCCAAACTCCAAGAATAACAAGTACCCCAAATAGTATTTCGTACCAAATTATTCTTCGTTTAAAAAACAAAGGTTCTATAAGCGAGGCAAAAAATGCTCCGGTAGAAAACATAGCTAGGGCTATAGATATATTAGATTGCTTAATCGATTCAAAAAAAGTAATCCAATGCAAGGCAATGAAAATTCCTGCTATTGAAAATTTAATGCAGGTCTTTAACGATAATGCTATATTTATTTTTCTAAACTTTATATAACCAATCATTAAAGCAGCAGCAATTATCATTCTATACCAAACCAAAGAAGTTGCGCTAATTGAAATAAGCTCACCTAGAATTGCAGTAAATCCTGCAATAAATACTAGTAAATGAAGATGTAAATAGTTCTTTAATTTATCGCTTAGCATTATATAATAAATATATCGCTAAAATACCGAAAATGATATTGGGAAACCAAACAGCGACTGCAGGAGAAAAGTTAGATTGTTCGGCCATAACACCGAATACTTTATCAAAAAATACATAAATCATTGCAAGAAAAATACCAAAAGCCAAATTAACGCCCATACCTCCACGACGCTTAATAGACGATACTGCAACCGCAATTATGGTAAGAATAAATACAGAAACAGGCAAGCTCCATTTTTTGTAAAGCACTACTTTATACCTTCCTATATTAGATGACCCTCTAGATTCTTCTTTCTTTATAAACGACGTAAGTTCTCCATAATTTAGAGTTTCAGCAATATATCTTACTGGGGTTAAATCTTCAAGATCAAATGCAAATAAGGTATCATGTCTTCTTTTAAAAATTAAACTATCTCCATCTATACCTATAATTCTTTTTGAGTAATTTGTTAATCTATAGGTCGTGTCCTTATCTACATATTTAATACTAGATGCATCTATTTTATATTCTAATTTATTATCTACAAAATGCTCTAATGTAAAATTTCTTCCAAGATTAGATTTGCTATCAAAACTAGTTACATATATAATATCATTATCATTTATTTGCCTATACAACTGCCTTGTATCTTTATCTTTTTTATGGCCACTAAGGTACTTATATGTAAACTGATTGAATCCTTTACTTGCATGTGGTGCTAAATACAGACCAAGGACGAGTGCAAAAATTGCAACTAAAGTAGCGCCAATAATATAAGGTCTTAAAAATCTGAAAAATGACACACCCGAACTTAAAAATGCAATGACTTCGGTATTATTTGCCAGTTTAGAAGTAAAGAAAATAACCGAAAGAAATAAAAATAGTGGAAATAATAAATTTGCAAAGTAAATTGTAAAATCTAAAAAGTATTGAGCAACTTCTGGGAAAGGTACATTATTAGCTAGAATTTTGTCAATCTTTTCAGCGAGATGCACTGTTATTCCAATAGGAATAAACAAGAGTATCATTAAAAAGAATGTAAACAAATATCGCTTTAATATGTACCAATCTAAAATTTTCATACTCTTATAAGCGCTTATCCATTTGTTTTACCATTTTATCTTTCCATACTCTAAAATCTCCTGCTAATATATGCTTTCTGGCTTCTCTAACCAACCACAGATAAAACCCTAAATTATGTATAGTTGCAATTTGCTTTCCTAAAAGCTCATTTACACTAAACAGGTGTTTTAAATAGGCTTTAGAATATTCAGTATCTACAAAAGTAATTGCCATCTCATCAATTACCGAAAAATCATCTTCCCATTTTTTATTCTTGATATTTATGGTTCCGTGAGCTGTGAATAACATGCCATTTCTTGCATTTCTGGTTGGCATAACACAATCAAACATATCTATTCCTAACGCTATATTTTCTAGAATATTGATAGGTGTGCCAACACCCATTAAATATCTGGGTTTGTCTTCAGGAAGAATATTACAAACCACATCTGTCATTGCATACATTTCATCCGCTGGTTCACCAACTGACAGACCTCCTATCGCATTACCTTCTGCACCTGCATTTGCAATATATTCGGCTGATTGTTGACGTAAATCTTTATAAGTACTGCCTTGTACTATTGGAAAGAAAGCTTGACTATGAGCATACTTTAAAGGGGTTTTATCTAAATGATTGATACATCTATCTAACCAACGATGTGTCATATGCATAGATCGTTTTGCATAATTATAATCACAAGGGTACGGTGTACATTCATCAAAAGCCATAATTATATCAGCACCAATACTACGCTGAATTTCCATCACATTTTCGGGTGTAAAAACATGGTAACTTCCATCAATGTGGCTTTTAAACTTAACGCCTTCTTCTTTTATTTTTCTATTATCAGATAGAGAGTATACTTGATAACCTCCCGAATCGGTTAAGATATTCCTATCCCAATTCATAAACTTATGCAGTCCTCCTGCTTTTTCTAAAATAGGTGTTTGCGGTCTTAAATATAGATGATAGGTATTTCCTAAAATTATATCAGGATTAATATCGTTTTTTAGTTCGCGCTGATGTACTCCTTTTACAGAAGCTACAGTGCCTACTGGCATAAAAATTGGTGTTTCAATCACGCCATGATCTGTAGTAATTTTTCCAGCTCTAGCTTTACTTTGAGTATCTTTTCCTAGTAGTTCAAAAGTCATTTATTCTCTTTATCAGCGAGCAAAGATAAATAACAAAATTGCATTACTTCTGTAATAGGATATTAAATTGTTAGCAAATCGTATTATTTCGTTAATAAATGGCTGAAAATCGTTTTGTAAAGCTTATTTAAACACTTACTTTTGAGCCCTAAATTAGCAACTATCAAAACATGTCAAACACACAACAATTAGAAGATTTAACAATTCAAGTACGCAGAGATATTTTGCGAATGGTTCATAAAGTAAATTCGGGACATCCTGGAGGTTCTTTAGGATGTGCAGAATTTTTAGTAGTCATATATAATGCCATTATGGAACGTAAAAACGGATTTGATATGGATGGTATAGAAGAAGATCTTTTCTTTCTATCCAACGGTCATATTTCTCCACTATTTTATAGTGTTTTAGCTCGCTGTGGTTATTTTCCAGTAGATGAATTAAACACCTTCCGATTATTAAACTCAAGGCTTCAGGGGCATCCAACTACACATGAAGGATTACCTGGAATACGCATTGCATCAGGATCTTTAGGACAAGGAATGTCTGTAGCCATTGGAGCAGCACAAACAAAAAAATTGAATAATGACAAACATTTGGTTTATAGTTTGCATGGTGATGGTGAATTACAAGAAGGACAAAACTGGGAGGCTATTATGTATGCTTCTGCAAAAAATATAGATAACCTCATTGCTACTATAGACCTAAACGGAAAACAAATAGATGGCGCCACTGATGATGTGTTGCCCATGGGAAGTATTAAAGCAAAATTTGAAGCCTTTGATTGGATTGTTTTAGAAATTGAAGAAGGAAATAATATTGAAGCTATTTTAAAAGGCATGGCAAAAGCCAAATCTAAAACTGGGCAAGGCAAACCTGTTTGTGTGTTATTAAAAACCATGATGGGCAATGGTGTAGACTTTATGATGCACACTCATGCATGGCATGGGAAAGCACCGAATGATGAACAACTAGCAAACGCATTAAACCAAAACCCTGAAACTCTGGGAGACTACTAATCAACTAAAAAGCAAGAATGAAAACATATACATATACCGAAAAAAAAGACACCAGAAGTGGTTTTGGAGATGGGTTAACAGAATTAGGTAGAACAAATCCTAATGTTGTAGCACTATGTGCTGATTTAGTTGGGTCCTTAAAAATGAACACATTTATTGATGAAAATCCAGAGCGATTTTTTCAAGTGGGAATTGCTGAAGCTAATATGATGGGAATTGCAGCAGGAATGACTATTGGAGGAAAAATTCCTTTTACTGGAACTTTTGCGAATTTTTCTACTGGACGAGTTTATGATCAGATTCGTCAATCCATTGCATATTCAGGTAAGAATGTAAAAATTTGTGCTTCTCATGCAGGCTTAACACTTGGTGAAGATGGAGCAACACATCAAATATTAGAGGATATTGGATTAATGAAAATGTTGCCAGGAATGGTTGTTATTAATCCCTGTGATTACAACCAAACAAAAGCAGCTACAATAGCAATTGCAGATTATAATGGTCCTGTATATTTACGTTTTGGACGACCTTCAGTTCCAATTTTTACACCTGCTGACCAAAAGTTTGAAATAGGAAAAGCTATTCAATTACAAGAAGGAAATGATGTGACTATTGTTGCAACAGGTCACCTAGTTTGGGAAGCCTTAGAAGCTGCTAAAATATTACATGAGAAAGGTATTTCTGCAGATGTTATTAATATTCACACTATTAAACCTTTAGATGAAAAAGCTATAATAGAATCCGTTATCAAAACAGGTTGTATTGTCACTGCAGAAGAACACAATTATCTTGGAGGCTTAGGTGAGAGTGTATCAAGAGTATTATCGCAACATAAACCAACACCGCAAGAATTTGTAGCAACCAATGACACTTTTGGAGAGTCTGGTACACCAGCACAGCTTATGGAAAAATATGGTTTAAATAGTGATGCTATTGTAAAAAAGGCTCAATTAGTTATTCAAAGGAAATAATTGATTAATTTTTTCGTTTTTATAGAATAAATCAAAAAACGAAACAATTATGAGAAACTTCATTTTTTTAGTAGCATTAACTTTTTTAAGCACTTCTTCTTGGGCACAATCAGGAACTTCATGGGGAATTAAAGGTGGGTTAAATTACAATGGCAATGGTAATTACATTGAGTCTATTGGTATGAATGCCGAAAACCCAGATAAAAATATTGGGTACCATATAGGTCTTTTTGGCAAATTAGGAAACACCCTCTATTTTAGACCAGAGTTAGTATATACAAGCACTAAAAGTGAGTATAGTAATGGAAATTTCAATATGAAAAAATTTGATGCTCCTCTTTTAGTTGGTATAAAAGTATTAGGTCCGATTAGTGTTTTCGGAGGCCCTGCCTTACAATATATACTTGATTCAGATTTTAATGGAATCTCCATTAATAATGTAAGCAATGATTTTTCAGTAGGTCTTAATTTTGGGGTTGCCATTAACTTTAAAAAATTCGCAATAGATCTTAGGTATGAAAGAGGATTTAGTGAAAATGAAGCGCAGTTCTTAAACAACAATAATATTGATACTAGTAGATTAGATACAAGACCTGAGCAACTTATTTTAAGTTTATCAATAGCCTTATAAATTTAATTTTACAACATAAAAAAACCGCTTTTAAAGCGGTTTTTTTGTTTAACTTCCTTCGTTGTAATTTATAGTTATACTATCATCAAGATAATCGTCTAAGCCATCATTATTAGAATCCACAATCTTGACTGTGTTAATAGTAATTATTCCAGCATTTTCTGAACGACTAATTTCAAATTCTTTTGTATCAAGTATTGGTTCTATCTCTCCTATATTAGTATTAACTATGTATTGCATAGGTTCTAATTCGTTTATTGTTAACACACCATCACCATCATCATCAACATCAACAAAATTTTGAATACCATCATTATCTGTATCATCATTTCCTATTTCTAAATCATTATTAATATCTTCTAAATAAGAAGGAACACCATCAAGTTCGTGATCATTTACATCACTTTGATATAATTCA
>JAADHG010000256.1:0-11835 GCA_013151975.1 Chlorobiota bacterium
TTTCCTGTTTATATAAAAATTATTGACGAAATACCTGAACAATTTCAAATTAGAAACTTTAGTATTGAGCGTAAACTAGCAGCTTCAAGCAAAACTCAATTACAATACGAATTAAGACCAACCGAACGTGGCGAATATCATTTTGGTAAACTTAATATCTATGCTACTTCAGTATTTGGACTTATTGCTAGACGCTTTAGTTTTAACGATCAAACCATGATACCAACCTACCCTAGTTTTATGCAATTGCGTAAATATGATTTGTTAGCCATAAGTAATAATCTTACACAATACGGTATTAAAAAAGTGAGACGGCTTGGGCATACTATGGAGTTTGAACAAATTAAAGAATATGTATTGGGTGATGACTTGCGAACCATAAATTGGAAAGCCACAGCCAAGAAAAATCAATTAATGGTGAATCAATTTCAAGACGAGAAATCACAACCTATCTATTCGGTTATTGACAAAGGACGTGTCATGAAAATGCCTTTTGATGGACTTACCCTTTTAGATTATGCTATTAATGCGGCTTTAGTAATTTCTAATGTAGCCTTAAAAAAACATGATAAAGCAGGATTATTCACCTTTTCAAAAAAGGTTGAAAATAGGGTTGTCGCCGAACGAAGAACATCGCAAATGAATTTAATTCTAGAAAGTCTCTACAATGTGAATACAGATTATTTTGAAAGCGATTTTGGAAGATTATATGCTGATATAAAACGAAATATTACACAACGCAGTTTAATCTTATTATACACAAATTTTGAAACTTTAGATAGTTTATACAGGCAACTTCCGTATTTAAAAGGCATTGCAAAAAACCATTTACTAGTTGTAATCTTCTTTAAAAACACTGAACTTAATAGTTTAATTTCTGAAAAAGCAGAAACCATACAACAAGTGTATGACAAGGTTATTGCTGAAAAATTTGCTTACGAAAAACGCCTCATAGTAAACGAACTTAAAAAGTATGGCATCTACTCTATTCTTACTACTCCAGAGAGTTTAACTATAGACACCATTAACAAATATCTGGAAATTAAAGCCAGAGGTTTGATATAATAATACCCATTGAACAATTCATCATCATAGAATTACAGTTCGGTAAGTAAAATTATCTAGTATCTTATAGTATTAAGACTTTTACAGTGTTAATCAAAAAAACGTAACATTATGAAGACACTAGCAAAATTAATTGTATTTATTTTAAGCATTACTTTAGCAAATGCTCAAGAAACCAAAGGGCAAACCATTACTGTAACCATTGATAATGTAAGAAACAATAATGGTAAAGTTTCATTCGCATTACATACAGCTGATACTTTTATGAAAGGTGCTGGTTTACAAAATGCAGAAAGCAATATAGAAAATGGAAAGGCTACAGTTACTTTCTCCAATGTTGCTTCTGGTATGTATGCCATTATGGTATTACATGATGAAAATGAAAACGGTAGAATGGACTTTCAAGACAATGGTATGCCAAAAGAAGATTATGGTACTTCAAACAATCCTATGAGTTATGGGCCACCACAATTTGCTGAATCTAAATTTGAAATTTCAAACAAAGATTTAGAGATTAAAATTAGGTTTTAAACCAAAAAAAGAGCGACCAAATGGTCGCTCTTTTTTGCTATTAATCAAACTATTCTAAAATCAATTAAACGGTTTCATTTAACCATGCTTTCATCATCCAAACCGTTTTTTCCTGTTCGGTAATAAAATCACTCATCATAGAATTAGTGCCTTCATCGTTAGCTTCACCAGATTTATCTAGCAAATCACGTTCTATTTTTAATAATTCGGTTAAAGAATCTACTATTAACCGTACAGCTTTCTCATCATTTGAGATATTTTTTCCAATAGGAACTATAGCTCTACTTATATAATCATCAAATGTATGCAATGGTGTTTCACCAAGTGTTAAAACACGCTCCGCAATTTCATCGACCTTTATGTTAGCGTCGTTATACAATTCTTCAAATTTAACATGCAAATCAAAAAAACGTTTTCCTTTAATATTCCAGTGAATACCTCTTAAATTTTGATAATACAACTGAAAATTAGCTAATAAGCCATTTAAATCGTTGGCTAAATCTTTCGCTTTACTTATATCTAACCCTATACTATTTAGTGCCATAATTTCTTGTTTTTTATTCATTACAAATTTAATCTATAATAAAGATATTTTGTTATAAATTTTATTGATAGTTTTTATATCTTTATAACCTAAACCTATACAAATGACTATTACTCAATTATATTATGTTTTGGCAGTTGCCGAACACCAAAATTTCACAAGAGCAGCCGAAAAATGTTTTGTTACACAACCAACATTAAGCATGCAAATTCAAAAGCTAGAAGATCAATTAAATATTCTCATTTTTGATAGAAGTAAAAAACCTATTGAACTCACTGAAGTTGGTAAAAAAATTGTCAATCAGGCAAAAAACATAGTAAATGAAGCTGATAGAATTCAAGATATCGTAGATCAGCAAAAAGGCTTTATTGGTGGTGAATTTAAATTAGGCATTATCCCAACTGTAATGCCAACTCTATTGCCAATGTTTTTAAAAACGTTTATTAAAAAGTACCCAAAAGTAAAATTAAAAATTGAAGAGCTTACAACCCAAGAAATTATCTCAAGAATTAACGAAGGGCATTTAGACGCTGCTATTGCTGCAACACCACTAGATAACGAAAATATAAAAGAACGTGTTCTTTATTACGAACCCTTTGTTGGTTACATACCACTTAGCCATAGATTAAATAAGAAAAATAACATTGATATTGATGACCTAGAAATAGACGATATGCTACTACTAGAAGATGGTCATTGTTTTAGAGATGGTGTAATAAATTTATGCAAATCTTTTAAAAAACATGGCGAAGATACATTTCAATTAGACAGTGGTAGCATTGAAATGCTTATAAAATTATCAAACGAAGGTTTAGGAATGACATTACTTCCTTATTTACACACACTTGATATAAAAGATAATGAAAAAGTTAATCTGCGCTATTTTAACGAACCTTCCCCTGCAAGAGAGGTAAGTATTATTTATCATAAAAGTGAACTGAAAATGCAAATTATTGATGCTTTACAAAATGTAATCTCTGGAATAATAAGAGGCGCTATTGCATTTCAAAATGTAAAAATTATAAGTCCCTTGCCAAAATAAAAAGAGCGACCAATAGGTCGCTTTTTTTTTATGGTTTTAAATAAATTAAACATTGATTTAATTCTGGGTTCTGTAGTAAAAGAGGTTGTATAAAAATCTTCAACTCTTCTATCTCGTAAGGTAGTAAACGTTGAAGTGCTTTTTCAAGCTCTTTACAGAACAACGTAACATCAAAACTTACTTTTTTAAGTACCGTTTTAGTGTACTCAAACATTGCTCTTGCCATAAGTTATCTTAGGTTTTATTAATTAAAAATAAAAAGTAAAAATATATCTATAGGCTATCTTGTTTTATTATTATATAACTATAAAGTTATGAAAAAATTTGATTAGTAAAAAAATTAAAGAGGACTTTAACACCAATAATAAAGCTAATTATTTGATTACTAAATGTTTCAAATTAAATAAATTACCGACTGTTAAAATCTATTGTCGCCATCCAATAAATCGCCTATTCCTCCTAAAATACTTCCTTCTCCTCTACTCTTTCCGCCTTCTTTAGGTGCACTCGCTAACACACGATTAGCTAATCTGCTAAATGGTAAGGATTGAATAAATACGGTTCCAGGGCCCTGTAATTTTGCAAAAAATAAACCTTCGCCTCCAAAGATTGTATTTTTAATACCTCCTACAAATTCAATATCATAATCAATATCCTTTGTTAAACCAACAATGCAACCAGTATCTACTTTTAGTATTTCTCCTGCTTTTAAAACTCGTTTAGCCATGGTTCCTCCTGCATGCACAAAAGCCATCCCATCGCCTTCTAATTTTTGCATAATAAACCCTTCGCCTCCAAATAATCCTCTTCCTAGTCGCTTACTAAATTCTATACCAATACTCACACCTTTTGCAGCACATAAAAATGCATCCTTTTGGCAAATAAACTTCCCTTCAAATTCGGTTAAATCTATGGCTACTATTTTCCCTGGATAAGGTGATGCAAACGAGACTTTACGTTTCCCGCCAAGGTTGTTATAAAAGGCCGTCATAAACAAGCTTTCTCCTGTTAATATGCGTTTTCCAGCTCCTAATATAGATCCTAAAAAGCCTTGATTTTTTTGAGAGCCATCTCCAAAAATAGTTTCCATTTTAATACCATCGTCCATCATCATAAAGCTCCCAGCTTCGGCCACTACACCTTCATTAGGATCCAACTCAATTTCTACAAATTGCATTTCTTCTCCATAAATTTTATAGTCTATTTCGTGTGATGTCATAATTTTTGTTTTTGTTGATTTATTTATATGTTGATTTGTTTTGGCTTTTGTTACAAAGATTATTCAAATAACATACTGAAAATTGATAGCTGTTTACTGCTTAACTTTAATTGTCCATTCAAAATTAAAACTAGAGACTTGTATTCCGTCAGCATTTATTCCGTTTGAATTCATCCAAATAGTTTGCCCTTCTCCAGATGCAATTGCTTTAGAGATGGCTTCATCTATTAATTTGCCTTCATTACATTCAAACGTAATTACTCCAGTAGCTTTTTTTGTAAAACTAGCATTATTGTTTGCTACTAACATAGAAATATTTTTACCGCTTTCCCTAATTTTTGCCGTGAGCATTGCTCCTGTAGATAGTTCTGCAGCCATACCTTGTACAGCCCAAAACATAGATTTAAACGGATTTTGATTAATCCATCTATGCCTAACTTTAACAACGCACCGCTTATCATCAATATATGTTGCTCGTACTCCGCAGAAAAAAGCAGAAGGCAGTTTAAACATTAAAAAAGTGTTGAGTTTACTGGGAGTTATCTTCATTTATAGTTTATTTTTTGACTAAGTTATGCAAAATATTCTATTTGATAAAGTGTTAAATATTTGTTAATTATAGTACTATGTTTTGCATAATACCTTCTTTTAGATATATATTTGCATAAGACAATACTATACGTTTTAATTATGCTAACAAAACATCATAAAAATCTAGCAGCTATAATACACTTATCTGCGCTTTCAAAATTTATATTTCCATTGGGGAATATAATAATGCCACTCATATTTTGGACTATTAATAAAGATAAATCTGAATTTATAGATACACATGGTAAGCAAGCCATCAACTTTCAACTTAGTATATTAATCTATACTATTATTATTGGGTTTTTAACCATTCCATTATTTTTGTTTGGTGTATTGAATTCGATTAATTTTCCTGAGTTTTGGCATACTTACGATTTTAATTTCCATTTATCAAATCGCGATGGTTTTAATGTTATTATCATTTCAATTCTGGCTGGCTTGTTAATAATGGCTGCTTTTGTGCTAGAAATTATTTTCATCATTATAGCAACAAGTAAGGCTAACCAAGGTCAACCTTATAAATATCCAATCACAATCAATTTTTTAAAATAAATCAAATTAATCATCAAGTCAATCAATCAAAAAATGAACAGTTATTATGAACTTAAATTCTATATCTTACGAAATCAATACGATTACAAACGATTAATAGAATGCAAATAATTTTAAACACATGAAAATAGAAAACACAAAAGCACAAATGCGAAAAGGCGTTTTAGAATATTGCATACTATCAATATTGAAAGATGATGATGCGTACGTAGCAGAAATTCTTGAAACCTTAAAAGACGCAAAAATGCTAGTTGTGGAAGGCACAATATATCCATTGCTTACACGATTAAAAAACGCAGGTCTGCTCAACTACCGTTGGGAAGAATCTACTTCAGGCCCACCAAGAAAATATTATGGATTAACTGAAACAGGGAAACTATTTTTAAACGAATTGAACACTACTTGGAGTGAACTACAAAATGCCGTTAACCTAGTAACAAGAAAAAAAACAACAAAAAAATGAATAAAACAGTCAACATAAATTTAGCAGGTATATTTTTTCATATAGATGAAGATGCATACTCAAAATTACAACGCTACCTTGAGGCTATAAAACGTTCATTCACAGACTCCCAAGGGCGTTCAGAAATTATAGCAGATATTGAAGCTCGTATTGCTGAGCTATTTACTGAAAGAATTAAAGACGCGAAACAGGTGATCTCTATTAAAGAGGTTGAAGAAGTAATAACTATAATGGGGCAACCTGAAGATTACATGGTAGATGAAGAAATATTTGAAGATGAACCACAACCTCGACAAAGAAAAACGTCTTCTGGCAGACGGTTATTTAGAGATACTGAAAATGCCTATATAGGTGGTGTATGTTCTGGATTAAGTCATTACTTTGATATTGATTCATTATGGATTCGTTTGGGTTGGTTACTTCTATTTTTTGTAGGAGGAACAGGTTTATTTATATACATCTTACTATGGATATTAATGCCTTCAGCTGAAACCACAGCTGAAAAATTGGCAATGACGGGAAAGCCTGTTAACATTACTAATATAGAACAAAAAGTAAAAGAAGGGTTTAGTAATGTTAAAGAAAGCGCAAAAGATAGTCTTAATTATGCCAAAGAGAATCTAGAAAATGCTGCCGATAGAGTTAAAAATGGAGATTATCAGAAAGTGGGGAACAAAGTACAATCAGCCTCACGTTCTTTCTTTGATGCCCTTGGAAATATTATTATGTTTTTCTTTAAGATTATAGCTAAATTTATTGGCATTATACTAATAATTGTAGGAGCTTCAACATTAATAGGTCTGGTTATAGGGCTTCTTTCATTAGGCGTTGCAGATATTTTCCACTTTCCTGGAATAGACATGGCAGAAATTTTTAACTCTAGTAACTTACCAATTTGGGTAGTTTCAACTTTAGTGTTATTTGCTGTAGGTATACCGTTCTTCTATATATTTATTTTAGGATTAAAAATATTAGTTGGGAACTTAAAATCTTTAGGAAAAATAGCTAACTTAACATTACTAGGGCTTTGGTTGGCAGCAATAATAACGCTTTCAGCATTTGCAATAAAAGAAGCAAGTGAGTTTTCAAGGGATGCAAGTGTTATTAACAAATCAGAGATAAGTATTGCTACAAATGACACACTTTATGTGAAGATGGCTAACAACAGTATATATTCTAAGGGAACTTATAGAGATTATGATTTCGATATTGTATATGATGAAAATGATGAAAAGAAAATATATTCATCCAATGTGAGACTAATTTTTAGATCAACAAAAGATTCTTTAGCCACTGTTAGTATTGAAAAAAATGCACGAGGAAGTAATTATATAAATGCTAAAAAGCGTGCAGAGAAAGTAGAATACAACTTTATATTTAATGCCAATGAATTATTATTGGATAGTTATTTTCTAACCGATATTGAAAATAAATTTAGAGATCAAGAAGTCGAAATTGTTTTGTATTTACCAGAAGGAAGTATTGTAAATACAAACGAAAATACATATTCTTTCCATAGAAACACATCAAGTTACAGAGATATTCTTGATAATGGGTTCGAAGAACATTATCTCAAAGTCATTAAAAATGATCTTATATGTCTTGATTGTGGGGATAATAAAATAAATATTGACATTCACAATGGTGACTCATCATTTAAACTAGATAAAGATGGTCTTGAAATTAAAAATACCAATTCTCACTTAAAAATAAACAATGATGGCATTTTAAGTGAAACTGAAAATATTAAAACCACAATAGATTCTAACGGTATAAGTATTAAATCTAAAGACAATTAACAATTCATCCGTATACTATTACAGTTCAGAAATTAAAATTAAAAGCACTTAAGTATTATAAATACTTTTATTAAAAATTCAATCAAAAAAAACTAATTATGACAACAATCACAAAATTTATCGTAGGCATTATTCTAAGCATTATGCTTATGTCCTGCCAATTTAACTCCAACTTTGGTTTTGGAGTAAAAGGAAACGGAAATGTAGAAACCGTAGAGCGCAACATTAGTGATGACTTTACCGAAATTAAAGTAAGCCGTGGGCTAGATGTATACATCACTCAAGGTGATGATGTAAGTTTAAAAGTTCAAGCAGATGAAAATTTACAGGATATTATTATGACACGAGTTGAGAATAATGTATTACGCATTTATGCCGATGAAAACATTAGTTATGCAGCCTCAAAAAAAGTAATGGTAACCATTACAGATATTGAAAAAATAACTGCAACTAGTGGTAGTGATGTGTATTCAACAAACACTATAACCACAGAAAGTCTAGAGCTTCATACTACAAGCGGAAGTGATATGGAACTAGAAGTTGACACCCATGTTATTGAATGTAGTTCTAGTAGCGGAAGTGACTTGCGATTATCAGGTAAAACTAATAAACTTTATGCTGATGCCTCTAGCGGAAGTGATATTAAAGCAGGGAATTTAAAAACCAATACTTGTGAAGCAAGAGCAAGTAGTGGTGCAAGCATTACAGTAAATACATCAAAAGAATTATATGCAAAAGCTTCAAGCGGCGGCGATATAAAATACTATGGAAATCCTGAAAAAGTAAGTAAAAAAGATGGTGTTTCTGGAAGTATAAGAAAGCAATAAACCAATCAAACGATATGCTCTAAAAGAGCATTCTAACCAATCATGTTTAGCCATCTCAAAGACATTTAACATCTTTGAGATGGTTTTTTGCATATATTTGTTATTCACACAAATATATATGATGAAAAAGAAAGCCCTTATAATCGTAATTATTACTCTTTTTTCAACTTCAGTATTTTGCCAGCAAAAGGAAAAAATAAAAGGAAACAGAAATGTAACTCCTAGAGAAACAAAAGTTAATTTGTTTAATAGAATTATTGTTGGTGAAAACTTTAAGATTGATATTATTGAAGGTAATGAAGCTTCGGTTTTTATTGAAACTGACGATAATCTTCACGATGTTATAAGTTTTAAGGTTATTGATAGCACACTAAAATTTCAAACTCTTAAAAAAATCACATCAAGAAAAAAATTAAGTATTAAAGTGGTTTATACTAAAGCTTTAAAACACATAGAAACTCTAGATAATGGCGAAATAAGTTCGCTTACTACTGTTAATTTGGATGAAATTATTTTAAATAATTCTGGAACATCAAAAGCGTACCTTAATATAAAAGCAAAAAAGATTAAATTAATAAATGGCAATCGTGCAAGAGTAAAGCTTAATCTTACTACTAATTTAGTAACTCTAGAGTTAAGTGAAAACAGTAAACTTGATGCAATTATAAATGCAGATAGTTTACAAATTGACATGTATCAAAGCGCAGATGCTAAAATTGAAGGAACACTTAGCACATTAAATATTCGAACAGATAACTCTTCAAAATTTATTGGTAAAGACCTTGCAGCAAACAACTGTGAATTGCTAAGTGAAGGTAGTAGTACTATTTCTGTACACGTTATAGAAAACTTATACATACAAGCTTTAGGGAGTAGTGAAGTATTGATTTATAATAATCCGAAAATTATTATTAATAAATTTACTGACACAGCTAAACTTTATAAAAAAGAAATGAAACCTTAAACACAAAAGCTGAAGCAATTGCTTCAGCTTTTGGTTATACTAAGCTTAAATTTTAAACTCCTACAGTAGATTCTTTAGCCGCTAAATAACGTTCAGCATCTAAAGCTGCCATGCATCCTGTCCCAGCAGCAGTAACAGCCTGTCTGTACACATGATCAGCAGCATCACCACTAACAAATACGCCTTCAATATTAGTTTTGGAAGTTCCAGGAACATTAATAATATATCCTGTTTCATCTAAGTCTAAATAATCTTTAAAAATATCGGTATTTGGTTTATGTCCAATAGCAACAAAAAATCCTGTAGCAGGAATATCAATAGTATCTCCCGTTATATTATTTTTTGCTCTCACTCCTGTTACTACTTGTCCATCACCTAAAACTTCATCAGTTTCAGTATTAAACATAATTTCAATATTCTCAGTATTCTTCACTCTAGCAGCCATAATTTTTGATGCTCTAAATTCGTCTCTGCGAACCAACATGGTTACTTTAGTACATAAATTAGATAAATAATGTGCTTCCTCACAAGCTGAATCCCCTGCTCCTACTATGACTACTTCTTGATTTTTATAGAAAAATCCATCGCAAACAGCACATGCTGAAACACCACCACCAAGTTGTAAATATTTCTGTTCAGATTCTAGCCCTAAATACTTTGCAGTGGCTCCCGTTGAAATGATTACAGTATCACAATGAATTTCTGTAGTTTCATTAACCCATACTTTATGTACACTACCTGAAAAATCTACTTTAGTAATCCAACCATCACGTATATCTGTTCCGAAACGTTCAGCTTGCTTTTGTAATTCTATCATCATTTCTGGTCCTGAAATTCCTTCAGGATAGCCAGGGAAATTATCAACTTCAGTTGTTGTAGTTAATTGGCCTCCAGGTTGTGTACCTTGATACAAAACTGGGAACATATTAGCTCTAGAAGCATAAATTGCTGCAGTATATCCTGCAGGTCCTGAGCCAATAATTAAACATTTTACTTTTTCTATTGTTTCTGACATAATTGTATTCTTAATTTATAACAAAGCAAAAGTAGCTTTTTTGCTTAAATCCTTACTTAGAAGTTATCAACAGTTTTTATAAAAATTTTTGATGACATTTTTGTTTTGCCACGATATATATGAAAACAGTATAATTAATTAAAAAAAATGAAAACATTAAAATAATTAGCAATTTTAATACAATCCATATCATTACTTCTATCTTATTATTAAATGGTATAATTATTTGAAAAATTGTATATTTCTACATTACTTATCTTATGCAGAAAGATACTCTTAATCAAGCTATTACAAAACAAGAGCAAATTGTTAAAGCAATTCAAGCTAATGATGAACAGGTATTAAAAATAATCTATCAAAATAATTATTATAAAGTAGAACAGTTTGTTTTAAAAAATAGCGGAACCATACAATATGCCAAAGATATATACCAAGAAGCATTTATTGCGGTTTGGCAAAATGTAAAAAACAATAAATTTACACCAAAAAATGATTCAGCAATCAATGGTTATTTATTTACAATAGCAAAAAATAAATGGATGGATTACTTAAGGTCACCTAAATATAAAAAAACAGAATCTTTAAAAGATTTTAATTCAATTAGTAATTTAGGTATAGAAGCAAATAATTATAATGATGATAAAGATGAAGAAAAATTAAAAATGGTTTTGAATGCATATAAACAACTTGGAGAGTCTTGTCAAAAACTACTCACTAACTTTTATTTTGATAAGAAATCTTTAAAAATAATAGCAAAAGAATTAAATATTGAAGAAGCTTCTGCACGTAATAAAAAATATAGATGTATGGAGAAACTTCGAGAATTAGCCTTAAACAAATCTAACATTGGAAAATAATAGCAACATATCACAAGAATTATTGGAAACCATTGAACGTTACTTAAACAACACAATGCAACAAAATGAACGTTCTTTGTTTGAAAAAAAATTACTTAATAATACTGAATTAAAACAAAAAGTAGAAGACGTTAAAATAATGTTGTTTGGAATTGAAACTTCAGCTCTTAAAGAAAAACTCGATATTTTTCATAAAGAATTGATTACAGATAAATCTTTTTATAAAAAACCAAAAAAAGTTAAAAACCTTTCATTTACAAAATATGCAATCGCTGCTTCTATAGTAATACTCTTAGGTTTTGGAGGTTGGTGGGTTACAAATCAAAAATCTAGCAACGAAAAACTATTCGCAAAATATTTTAAACC
>JAADHG010000256.1:11897-13226 GCA_013151975.1 Chlorobiota bacterium
ATGGTAAATTACAAACATGGTGATTATAATATTGCTATTGGCAAATGGGAGGCATTGCTACAAAACAAACCAAAAAATGACACTTTATATTACTTTTTAGGTGTAGCATATATGGCAAATAAAAATGACTTTAACTCTATAGAACACCTTAATGCTGTTACTAAAATTAAAAATAGTGTATTTAAAAGTGAGGCTTTTTATTATTTAGGATTAGCCTATTTAAAAAATGGGGAATCTGAAAAAGCTATAATTTTTTTTAAACAAAGTGATTTAGAAAAAAGTAAACAAATTTTAGATGAATTAAATTAAAACGATGCATACTTTAAAACAAATATCATTCGTTCTTTTTATTTTTATTCAATTCAGTTTTGCACAAGGAAATAAATTTTCAGGCACTAAATTAATCGATAACTATTTAAGCACTAAATTATTTAAAAAAGCCGACTCTATACTCCAACTTCAAGTAAATGAATTAAAGTCAAAACAATTATATGATTCATTAGTTAATTATACTTACTATATAGGAAAAATTGCTCTAAAATTAAGTGACACAAAAAAGGCAACAAACAAAGTATTGAAATTTGTTAATTACATTAAATCAAGCACTAATTCTCCTAAAATTTTACGCCAACTATATATTGAACTCGCTTCATTTTACGAGTTAATTGGAAATCCAGAAAAGGCATATCAATATAATCTCACAGCCTTAGATTATACTTCAAAAATGAAAGAAGCTACAGGAGAAGATTATGGTTTAATATATGGTAATCTTGGTACTTTATCAAAACGAAAAGGAAATATTTCATTAGCATTACAACATCATAAAAAAGCCTTAGAATATTATGAATCTTACCCTAGTTCTAATCAAGAAAACTTGCAAATAGTTTACAATTCATTAGGAGGTATGATGTGGTTTTCCACAAAAATAGATAGTGCTTTATATTATTATAATAAGGCTGAAAAAGTATTAAAGCTGTTAGAACAAACCCCTATAAATAAATATTACAGACCTGCTTTAATTCAAAATAATATTTCAGCAATTTATAGTAGCCAAGGCAATGTAAAGAAGTCTATGAAAACTATGGAAAATTCTATTAGCAATTTAAATGCTTTTATCAAATCTGATGGGGAAGATGCAAAAAAAGAGTCAGCAAAAAAATTCTTGTTTCAAAACATTGAAAATTATGCAGGAATCTATAAAGATATAGGAGACTATAAAAAAGCTAAGGAGTTATTGTCTTATTCTTATACTAAGAAAAAGAAATATTTTAATCCTGATAGTCCAGAATTATTTAAAGCTAAAATTTTGATGGGTCAAATTCATTTGGC
>JAADHG010000005.1 GCA_013151975.1 Chlorobiota bacterium
TCAACATTGATAGTAGCTGGATTATAAAGCGCTTGGGTAACATCATAATCTACATTAGTAATCACTTTTCCTCCTAAAGCAGCTTGACGCGGCGATGATACCAAGTTTAAAAATTGATAGGTGGCTTCACCTCCAACTTGTGAAAACGAAAGTGTAAAAAAAAATAAAAAGAAAAAAGTAGTAATCGTCCTTATCATAAAGCCGCAAAGTAACTAAATCTATCTTAAAACGATTGTATGGATAATTTATTTTTAAATCTTAAAAAAACCTGAATAAAATAGAAGCTTTACATTATAGTTTCTTCGCGTTTTTTACCTTTTGTTTGGTAATGGCAATATCTATAACTTCACTCATATCAGTCACATAATGAAACGTCAATCCTCTAAGATATTCCTCCTTAATTTCTTCAATATCACTTTTGTTTTCTTTACAAAGTAAAATTTCTTTAATTCTTGCCCGTTTAGCAGCAAGTATTTTTTCTTTTATACCACCTACTGGAAGTACTTTTCCACGAAGTGTAATTTCACCTGTCATGGCAAGATTTTTCTTTACTTTATGCTGTGTAAATAATGAGACTAAAGATGTAAGCATTGTAACTCCTGCACTTGGGCCATCTTTTGGGGTTGCGCCTTCTGGAACATGTATATGCACATTATATTTATCAAAAACTTCTGGGTTTATTCCAAATTCATCTGCATTTGCCTTGATGTACTCCATAGCAATAGTTGCGGATTCCTTCATTACTTTTCCTAAATTTCCAGTAATGGATAAATTTCCTTTGCCCTTAGATAAGATAGATTCTATAAACAAGATATCTCCTCCTACTCGAGTCCAAGCTAAACCTGTGACAACACCTGCAACATTATTATTTTCGTATTTATCGCGTTCTAATTTAGGGCTACCAAGAACTTCTATAATATCATCGTTGGTAACCTTTATGTTGTAGGTTTCTTCCATGGCAATATTTTTAGCTGCATGCCTCACCATTTTAGCAATTTGTTTTTCTAACCCACGAACACCAGATTCTCTAGTATAGCCCTCTACTATTTTCTCCATTTGGGGTTTGGTAATCTTTAAATGCTTATCCGTTAAACCATGTTCTTTTAGTTGTTTAGGTAATAAATGTCGCTTTCCTATTTCAACTTTTTCCTCAATGGTATATCCTGAAACATTAATAACCTCCATTCGGTCAAGAAGTGCTGGCTGAATTGGAGCTAAACTGTTTGAGGTTGCTATAAACATCACTTTAGACAAATCGTATCCCATCTCTAAGAAATTATCATAAAATGCCGAATTTTGCTCAGGATCTAAAACCTCTAACATTGCTGATGATGGATCACCTTGATGAGAGTTAGATAATTTATCTATTTCATCCAATACAAAAACAGGGTTTGATGTTCCTGCTTTTTTTAAACTTTGCAATATGCGTCCTGGCATTGCGCCAATATATGTTTTTCGGTGTCCTCTTATTTCAGCTTCATCACGTAGCCCTCCTAGTGACATACGTACATACTCTCTACCTAAAGCCTCAGCTATAGACTTACCAAGTGATGTTTTACCAACTCCTGGAGGCCCGTACAAACACAAAATAGGCGATTTCATATCATTACGAAGCTTAAGAACTGCTAAATGTTCTATAATTCGTTTTTTAACATCATCCAAACCATAATGATCGCGATCCAAAATTTTCTTTGCACGTTTAAGATCAAAATTGTCTTTACTAAACTCATCCCAAGGAAGGTCTAAAAACAAGTCTAAATAATTACGCTGGATAGAATACTCAGCCACTTGAGGGTTCATGCGCTGCATTTTCCCAATTTCTTTATCAAAATGCTTAGCAACATCTTTACTCCATTTTTTTTCTGAAGCTCTTGCTTTCATCTCCTCAACTTCTTCCTCATAACTTACACCTCCAAGCTCTTCTTGAATAGTTTTCATTTGTTGGTGCAAAAAATATTCACGTTGCTGTTGATTCAAATCACTTTGTACTTTAGATTGAATATCATTTTTAAGCTCTAACTTCTGAAACTCAACATTCATATATTTCAACGTTGCTAAAGCACGCTCTTGTAAATTATCCGTTTCCAAAAGCACTTGCTTTTCTTCAACTGAAAGATTCATGTTTGAAGACACAAAATTTATCAAGAACGAGTTGCTTTCAATATTTTTAATTGCAAACGATGCTTCACTAGGAATATTTGGACTTTCCTTAATAATTTGTAGTGCTAATTCTTTAATTGAATCAATTATTGCAGAAAACTCTTCATTAGGAACTTCAGGAATCGTTTCAGGCACTTCACGTACCGTAGCATTCATATAAGGTTCTTCAGTAATAACTTCGGCTACCTTAAAACGTTTTTTTCCTTGTATAATAACTGTAGTATTCCCATCAGGCATCTTTAATACTCGTAAAATACGTGCAACTGTTCCTGTGTTGTATATATCTTTTGCTTTAGGGTCTTCAATCGTTTCATCTTTTTGCGAAACAACTCCAATCACTTTACTTCCTTTATTTGCGTCGTCAATAAGTCTTATAGACTTATCTCTTCCTGCTGTAATTGGTATCACTACACCTGGAAATAAAACGGTATTTCGTAACGATAATATAGGTAGTGTTTCTGGTAGAGATTCATTGTTTATTTCTTTCTCATCTTCAGAGGTCATTAGTGGTATTAACTCTGCATTTTCATCAAACTCCTGAAATGACAAACTGTCAAGACTTATAAATTTAGATTTAGCCATACTATTTTTAGGTCATTCTGTCATAATAACAGAACTATTATATTTTTATTTTTATTTAAAACTCAATGTTTCTGTATAAAACAAGTAACTTAGAGAGTTTTCATTGTTTTTATTAACACGCTAAGTTCAATTGTTATGCCAATGTACTATTAGCTTTATTAAAAAAAGTCAAACTTTTTTACTTTAAACTGTAACAGTCATTTATTATTTTACTCTTTCATATAAACAAATTGTTTTTTGACGCTTACCAACCACAATATAGAGCAGCTCATAAAGCTTTGCAAAACTAGTAACCAATTTGCGCAATTGGAAATTTACAACCGGTTTTATAAGGCTATGTATAATACGGCATACAGAATTGTAAAAGATAGTTATGAAGCCGAGGACATCATGCAAGATTCTTTTTTAACCGCTTTTACAAAGTTGAATAGTTTAAAAGATGCAGAAACCTTTGGTTCATGGTTGAAACGAATTGTAATTAATAACAGTATTTACCATTATAAAAAAAACGCTAAATACAGTGAAGTTCCTTTAGATGATGTATTGTATAAAGTTGAAGAACAAGACGGTATATCTAGCGATTATGAGTTTACAAACTTAAAAGCTAAACAAGTTATGGAAACTATGAAATCTCTTAAAGACAGTTATCGCATCTCGTTAACATTACACCTTGTTGAGGGCTACGATTATGAAGAAATAAGTGAAATTATGAATATAACTTATGCTAATTGCAGAACCACAATTTCTCGTGCCAAAGAAAATTTGAGACAAAAATTACAGCTTATTGCTGAGTATTAAAACTGTAGATTATGAATAAAGGTGATTTAAATACAATGTTTAAAAATATTAAAGAAGACTTCAATTTTGAAGAGCCAAATGCTGGTCATCAAAAACGCTTCTTAGATAAGTTAAATAACCAGAATACTATTGTTGAACATAAATCAAGTTCAGTTAGAAGGCTTTGGAGACCTTTAATTGGTGTTGCTGCATCAATAGTTTTATTAATCTCAGTTTTTGCAGGTATTCAGAAAGATAGTAATACCAGAGATCTTGCAAACATTTCTCCTGAAATGGCAAGCACAGAGGATTTCTTTTTGATTACCATTACTAGTGAACTTGAAAAATTAAACAGCGAAGACTCACCAGAATATCAGGAATTAATAGTTGATGCACTCTTTCAAATTAAAATACTTGAAGAAAACTACAAGCAGTTAAAATTAGATTTAAACGAAAGTGGTGACGACAAACGCGTTATTTATGCCATGATCTCAAATTTTCAAAACAGAATAGACTTACTACAAAATGTAGTTGAACAAATAGATAACTTAAAACAACAAAAAACAGAACAAGATGAAAACAGCTCTACTTTATAAAGCACTATTTACATTTTTACTTATTCCTGCCTTAGTAATTGGCAGCAATGGAGATAGAAAAGGGAGATATACCAAAGAGAAAAAAATAAATAAAGAATATACTGTAAACTCCGATGCCACCTTGAAAGTCGACAACAGTTATGGTAATATTGATATTGTGACTTGGAATGAAAACCGAATTGTTATTGAAGTCACTATTACTACTAATGGAAATAATGAAGAAAAAGTTCAGAAGAAATTAGATGGAATTAATGTTGAATTTTCTGGATCCTCAAATTTTGTGTCTGCAAAAACTAGATTTAACAAGAATAGATCTTGGTGGAATTGGGGAAATAATAATGTAAATATGAAAATTAACTATGTTATTAAAATACCCATTACTAATAATGTTGATCTAAGCAATAACTACGGAAATATCAACTTAGACACATTGAAAGGTCATGCTATTATTGATTGCGATTATGGCAAAATAACCACCAAAGAATTAATGGCTGATAATAACAGAATTACCTTTGATTATACTAACAATAGTTATTTTGAATATATAAAAAGCGGAAAAATAAACGCAGATTATAGCGGGTTTACAGTTGGCAAAACAAATGATTTGGATATTGATGCCGATTATTCTAAATCTAAAGTTGAAATAGCCGAAGATGTAACTTATAATTGCGACTATGGCTCTATAACTATTGAAAAAGCAAATAATATTACTGGAGATGGAGATTATTTAACAGCTCGTTTTGGCGATATCTATAAAAATGTAAACGTTGAGGGAAATTATGGTTCTTTAAAAATTGATAACATAACATCCAATGCAGGAGATATAACCATTGATTCGGACTATATGAGTATTACTATTGGTTTTTCTTCAAGTTATAATTTTAACTTCGATTTAAGCTTAGAATATGCGTCTTTAAGAAATAAGGATGACTTTGAATTTACAAAGCAAATCATTAAATCTAGAGAAAAATATTATGCAGGGTACTACGGGCAAAACAACTCGGGAAATACTATAAAAATTAAGTCTGAATACGGAAGTGTTACGCTAAAGAAAAACTAAAAAAATAAATCAAAAAACAACAATTATGAAAAAATCAATATTATTATTTGCAGCAATCATGTTTGCATCTGTATCTCACGCACAATGGTGGGGTGGAAAAAAAGTAAAAGGGAACGGTAACATGACTACCGAAACCAGAACAACAGGAGATTATGATGGTATTAAATGTGCAGGATCAATGGATTATATTCTTGTTGCTGGTGCAGAAGGTAAAATTAAGCTTGAAGGCGAAGAAAATCTATTAGAGTATATTGTTACTGAGATTAAAGGCAACAACTTAATTATAAAAGTTAAAAAAAATATCAATTTAAGTCCAAGCTGGAACAAGACTATTAAGATTACGATACCTTTTAAGGATATCTCAAGTGTATCTCTTGCAGGTTCTGGTGATTTATGGAATGAGGATATGATTACTGCAACCAACTTTGAGGTATCATTAGCTGGTTCTGGTGATGTCGTTTTAAACATTGAAGCGTCTTCGGTTGAAGGAAGTCTAGCAGGATCTGGAGACCTTACATTAAAAGGAAACACTAATAATTTAACAGCAAAATTAGCAGGTTCTGGTAATATACATGGCTTTGGTTTACAATCTAACCACACTGTAATTTCAATAGCAGGGTCAGGTGATGCAGAGGTTGTTAGCAAAGAAAGTTTGAAAGCTCGAGTATCTGGATCTGGCGATATAGAATATAGAGGAAGTCCTAGTAAAGAAGATACTAAAGTTGCAGGTTCTGGAAGCATTAGCAACTAAAAAACCCAGAATATATAAAAAGAAAAAGCCACTCAATGAGTGGCTTTTTCTTATATGTTTATAAAATTAATTTGTAATTGCATTTTTAGGAACTCTAAATAGTAAAATAATACCTAACAAAAAGAAAATAAACAAAAATAAAAATGCATTGCGCATACTGCCTGTAATTTGGTCTATGGTAGCAAAAATAACCATCCCTATCACAATACCGATTTTTTCAGCAACATCAAAGAAACTAAAGTATGATGTGGTATCTTCGGTTGCTGGTAAAAATTTTGAATACGTAGAACGGGATAATGCTTGTATTCCTCCCATAATAAAACCAACAAAAAAAGCAGTAACATAAAACTGCATTGGTGTTTTAACAAAATAACCATAAAAACATAAAAACATCCAGATAAAATTAATAAATATCAATGTTTTAATATTACCATATTTTGCTGATGCTCTCGATGTCAATACTGCTCCTAAAATAGCAATAATTTGAATAATTAAAATACTTACAATTAAACCCATCGTTTTTTCGCTATCACTACCCCAAGCTATTTCTTCTTCACCAAAATAAACAGCCACAAGCATTATAGTTTGTACAGCCATACTATAGACAAAAAATGCTCTTAAATATAGTTTTAACCTTAGATTGCTTTGCATTTGCTTCCAGACTATTTTTAATTCTCTAAATCCATTTAAAACAACATCTTTAGTTACTTTATGTCCAGAAGAAACGCCTTTTGGTAAATAATAAAATGAATATTGACTAAACAAAATCCACCAAACACCAACCATTACAAAAGAATAACGCATCATTTGCAATTTAGCGTCTCCATCATCCTGACTCATTACCATTGCTAAATTTACAATTAACAATAAAACGCTTCCTATGTAACCCATTGAAAACCCTTTAGCACTAATTTTATCTTGCTGATTAGCAAAAGCTATATCTGGCAAGTAAGAATTATAAAATACTAAACTTCCCCAATAGCCAATTAAACCCATAAAATAAAAGAGTAAACTTATATAAATATGATCTAAACTAAACCAATATAAACCTATACAACCCAAACCACCAACGTAGCAAAAAAACTTCATGAATGCCTTTTTGTTGCCTACATAATCTGCAATTCCAGAAAGTAAAGGCGATGTGAAAACTACTACCAAAAATGTAAAAGCAGTAACAAAAGCAATTAAGGCAGTACTTTTAAATTCGAACCCAAAAGCTTCAACAGTTTTTATATCGCTTATAAACAAAGCTGAATAAAATATAGGAAATATAGAAGATGCAATTGTTAATGTATAAACCGAATTTGCCCAATCGTAAAATGCCCATGCATTTAATAATTTTTTACTTCCTTTCTCTAACTGAATCATTTATAATAGTTTAAATCATTTTTTAACATATAATATTGTTGTAAAAATGATTACTGTTTCTGTTAACTACCCAGCATGGGTTACCCTAAAATAAAAGCTGCTCTTTTTATGAGCAGCTTACTAAAGTAACCATTTTTATTTAAACGTAATTTATTTAATCTCTAAACGATGTCACTCCAAACTTTTTAGCTTCGGCCTTAGCCATGGGAACGAGTGCTGTTAAATTTTCTATTCGTCTATCATTAGAAGGATGTGTACTCAGAAATTCTGGCGGTGCTTGTCCGCCACTATTTGCCTTCATACGCTTCCAAAGTTGAGCCGCTTCATCAGGATTATAACCAGCTATTGCCATTAATATTAATCCAATTTTATCGGCTTCAGTCTCATGTGCTCTACTAAAAGGAAGCATAACTCCAACTGTTGAACCTATACCATAGTATTGATTAAATGCATTTCTAGATTTTTCATCAGTAATAGCTATATTTCCCGCCACTGCTAACCCTTGTTGTATTAGGCCAGCACTCATACGTTGCTGCCCATGATTAGCCAATGCATGCGCAACTTCGTGCCCCATAATTACAGCGACTCCCGTTTCACCATCAGCTATTGGTAGAATTCCCGTGTAAAATACAACCTTTCCTCCTGGCATTGCCCAAGCGTTAACAGTTTTGTCATCTACAAGGTTATAATCCCATTTATAATCATTTAAATACCCTTGTTTCCCATTGGCATCAAGCCAACGTTCAGCAGCTACAGCTATTCGATGCCCTACTCTCGTAATCATTTTAGCATCTGAAGTCCCTTTTACAACTTTATTTTCGCTTAAAAATTGATCATATTGCTGAAACGCAGTTGGAAATAATTGTGAATTAGATACAAGTGCCATCGTTTTCTTTCCTGTAAAAGGATTTGTAGCACATGAAAGAAAGAGCAAAAGCGTCCCAAATATTGTTATATTACTTTTAAATTTCATCATGCTTATGATTTTTTATTTATTCGAAAATTACGAAAAATCGTTCCTATATTTTAAATAAATTTCAAAATATTATAATATGTTATTATTTAATTTTTATAACGACTATAACTTTAAATTATTTAAATTTAAGCTATTATGAAAAAAATCATCTTATGTATTAGTTTAGCTACGCTTTTTAATTGTAATTCTAATGCTCAAAAAAGTGATGCAACAACTTATAAAGTCGCTAAAACTGATGCCGAATGGAAACTAGAGCTAAATGATTTACAGTATTATGTGCTTAGAGAAGCTGGTACCGAACGTCCTTTTTCTAGCCCATTAAATAAAAACTATAGAAAAGGTGTTTATTATTGTGCAGCGTGCAATACACCATTGTTTGAAAGTGACTATAAATTTGATTCTGGCACAGGGTGGCCTAGTTTTGATAGAGAAATTAAAGGCAATGTCGCTTTTGGGACTGATAACAACTTAGGCTATACCAGAAACGAAGAACATTGTGCAACTTGTGGCGGTCATCTAGGACATGTTTTTGATGATGGACCAAGAAATACTACAGGCAAAAGACATTGCATTAATGGAGCAGCACTAAAATTTATTCCAAAGAAAGATGAGTAAATACAACATACAGAAGACTGAAAAAGAGTGGAAAAAACACCTCACTGAAGAACAATATAAAGTTTTACGAGAAAAAGGTACAGAACGTCCTCATACAGGAAAGCACAATCTAAACTTTGATGAAGGTACTTATAAATGTGCTGCATGTAACCAAAAGTTATTTGAAAGTCATAGTAAGTTTGATGCACATTGTGGTTGGCCAAGTTTTGATGAGGCTATTAAAGGAACTGTTACTAATGTATTAGATAAATCTCATGGAATGTTGCGTACAGAAATTGTATGCACTAATTGTGGAAGTCATTTAGGGCATGTATTTAATGATGGACCAACAGAAACTGGACAACGTTTTTGTGTCAATTCTGTTAGTTTAGACTTTGATAAATCTTAATCTTATCTATACATTTGTTTTACTAAAAAGTCCAAAGTACCTATCTTTAAGCTATGGAAAATTCATACCTACCAAGTATCATTAAGCAATTTAAGTACTACAAACTACTTACTGACAAAACCTTAGAACAATTATCTTACGAAGAAATTAATTGGCAATTTAATAATGAGAGCAATAGCATTGCAATTATTATGAAACATATTGTTGGTAATATGTTGTCGCGTTGGACTAATTTTTTAACTGAAGATGGTGAAAAAGAATGGCGACAACGGGATCAAGAATTTGAAGGTACTTATAAAAATAAAGAAGCTCTTATTACTGCTTGGGAAACAGGTTGGCAATGTTTGTTTGATGCCCTATTACCTTTAACAGAAAATGATTTGGAATGCATAATCTATATCCGTAATCAAGGACACACCGTTACTGAAGCTATAAATAGACAATTATCGCATTACGCCTATCATATTGGTCAAATTGTATTTGTAGGTAAAATGATTAAAAATGAAAACTGGAAATCCTTATCAGTACCAAAAGGGCAATCTTCAACTTATAACAAAGAAAAGTTTAACAAAGACAAAGAGAGAAAACATTTTACGGATGACCTTTAATCTTCAAATTATAAAATTTAAACATCAAATAACAAAACCTAACACAAATAATAACGGAATTAGGGATTTTAAAGTTGGAATTTCATAAATTTGTAGCTTCAAAAAATGACATAAAATTATTCTCATGAGTAAATACGATATTATTGTTCTTGGTAGTGGTCCTGGAGGTTATGTTACTGCTATTAGAGCAGCGCAATTAGGCTTTAAAACCGCAATTGTAGAAAAGGAAAGTCTAGGTGGTGTTTGTTTAAATTGGGGTTGTATTCCAACAAAAGCACTTTTAAAATCTGCACAAGTTTTTGAGTACCTTAAGCATGCTAACGATTATGGACTATCTGTAAAAGACTATGACAAAGATTTTGATGCTGTAGTACAACGCAGTAGAAATGTTGCTGACGGCATGAGTAAGGGTGTTCAGTTTTTATTGAAGAAAAACAAGATTGACGTCATTAATGGCTATGGCACATTAAAGACTGGAAAAAAGATTGATGTTGATGGTACAGAGTATTGTGCTGATCATATTATTATAGCTACTGGAGCACGTTCTCGTGAGTTACCAAGTTTACCACAAGACGGTAAAAAGGTAATTGGGTACAGAGAAGCCATGACCTTACCAAAACAACCAAAGAAGATGATTGTTGTTGGGTCTGGAGCAATTGGTGTAGAGTTTGCTTATTTCTATAACTCTTTGGGCACAGAGGTTACTATAGTAGAATTCATGCCAAATGTAGTTCCTGTTGAAGATGAAGATGTCTCTAAACAATTAGCGCGTTCGTTTAAAAAGAGTGGTATAAAAATTATGCTTTCAGCTGAAGTGACTAGTGTTGATACTTCTGGAAAAGGTGTTAAAGCCACTGTAAAAACCAAAAAAGGTGAAGAAGTTCTGGAAGCAGATATTGTGCTTTCAGCTGTAGGTATAAAATCAAATATCGAGAATATAGGATTAGAAGATGTTGGTATTGTTACAGATAGAGATAAAATTATAGTAAACGATTATTACCAAACTAATATCCCTGGGTATTATGCTATTGGGGATGTAACTCCTGGACAAGCATTAGCACACGTAGCATCTGCTGAGGGCATTTTATGTGTAGAAAAAATTGCTGGACAGCATGTAGAAGCTTTAGACTATGGCAATATTCCAGGTTGTACGTATTGTTCGCCAGAGATTGCTTCTGTTGGCTTAACTGAACAACAAGCTAAAGACCAAGGCATAGATATTAAAGTGGGTAAGTTTCCATTTTCAGCGTCAGGTAAAGCAAGTGCTGCTGGAAACAAAGATGGTTTTGTAAAGGTTATTTTTGATGCTAAATATGGCGAATGGTTAGGCTGCCATATGATTGGTGCTGGAGTAACTGATATGATTGCAGAAGCTGTTTTAGGTCGTAAACTAGAAACTACAGGTCACGAAGTATTAAAAGCTGTACATCCTCATCCAACTATGAGCGAAGCGGTTATGGAAGCGGTTGCTGATGCTTATGATGAAGTAATTCATTTGTAAACTAGAAGGCATGAAATAAAACAAAAAGACGATTCAAAATGAGTTGTCTTTTTGTTTATAAAAAACTCTGAATAGCCAACTCATACCCTTGTAACCCAAAACCAAGAATGACTCCTTTTGCGTTTGGCGATATGTAAGATTGATGCCTAAACTCTTCTCTTGAAAATGTATTGGATATATGCACTTCAACAACTGGTGTTTCAA
>JAADHG010000259.1 GCA_013151975.1 Chlorobiota bacterium
AGGCAAGGCTGTAAACAGCTTAAATGAAGATGAAGTCATTACTATTGGCTTTAAAACGACTATTGATGTCCCAACAATTTATACGCTTTCTATTGCACAATTGGAAGGTGATTTTTTAAATGGTAATCCCATCTTTTTAAAAGATAACCTGTTAAATACGTTACATAATTTAAAGGATAGTGATTATAATTTTACCTCTGAAGTTGGTGAATTTAATACACGTTTTGAAATTGTTTTTGATGAAGAGGCTTTATCGTTAGGCAATCAAACAATTACTCTTAATGACTTATCCATTATTGAACTCCGAAATGGTGATGTGCAATTTAAATTATCTGGCAATCTCGCTATGACATCTATTAAAATTATAGATTTACAAGGAAGAGTCTTATATCATTTAGAAGCAGAAGGCAATAACAAAACTTATAATTTATCTAATCTAAGTCAATCCGTTTATATAGCAAATGTGATCTTGTCTAATGGCAATGTCATTACTAAAAAAGCTGTAAAACGCTTTTAAAATTTACTGCATTTTACTGCTTATCAAAAACCCAAACAAAACGAATTTTGTTAATAAATTTTGTTAACTGCCTGATTTACCTTACATTTAAGACCGCCTTTTTGTGGTTTTAACGCAAAAATAGGCTTCCCAACTCCTAATTTTATTCCTACTTAGTTTAGATTGTTTAGGCAAATCTGTCTACTATTTAATACGTTATGCTTTAAAATAATAGGTGTTTTTACACCTATGGCTTCAAGATTAATAGCAATATCTTAAGCTTTTTATTGGTTTATGAATCCGTTGTATGGGATAAACAATTGTATTCATGATGTTTTGCTTTAATTACTGTAAACGTGATTTTGAATTACGCTACAAGGTTAAATTTTAAACGTAATGAATGAAAAATAGTATCACTTATATAACATTCCTTTTTGCTCTTAACCTAAGTTATGGGCAAACTACTCTTGCAGCAGGCGATATTGCTATTACAGGGTTTAATTCTGTTCTTCCAGATACTTTTTCTTTTGTTTTATTAACAGACATAGAAAATACAACAGTAATAAAATTTACTGATCAAGGTTGGTTTAGTACTGGAGGGTTTAGAGAAACATCTGAAGGTGAGATTACATGGACAGCCACTTCAAATTTACCTTGTGGAACTGAGATAATTATTACCTACGTAAGTAATGGTACAATATATTCGGCAAGTGTTGGTGATGCTATTGAAACAGACATAGATTTTCGTTTAGATATTGGTGGCGACCAATTATTAGCCTATCAAGGCAGTCGATCCTCTCCAACTTTTATATACGCCATAAATTTTGATAGTGCAGGTTGGTCTAATGCAATCGATGCAGATACTTCTGCTCTTCCAACAGGCTTAGTAAATGGCGCAAATGCTATTGATCTAGGAGAAACTTATAATGGCAAATATAACTGCACCGTAACCATTGGGCAATCGTTAATCTTAGCCGCAGTATCCACTACCGGAAACTGGAATTTATCTAATACACTTTTAACTTTAGGTGATTGCGGTGGTTTTTCTTGTGCAACTATTTGTTCTGGAACAACTGCTACTTGGGAAATTGGAGGATGGAAAGATGGAGTTTATCCAGATATTACCACTCCAGTTATTATCAGTGCCGCTTATAGTACTGCTGCAAACGGAAGTTTTAGCGCATGTAATCTTACGGTAAGTACAAATTTCACATTAACAATTAATGATGGTGATTATGTTGAGGTAGAAAATAATATTATTGCAAATGGTAATATTACTGTAAGACCTCAAGGCGCAATGCTGCAAAACAATGATTTTGGTGAAGTTACAGAGAATGGTCTAATAACAGTTGTTAAAAAAACAGCCCCTGCAAATGTTTGGTATGAATATACCTATTGGAGCTCTCCTGTAGTTAAGGAAACTATAGATGGTGGTTTATTTGAAGCTGAAACTAATAGACGTTTTTGGTTTAACGCACAAAATTTTTTGGACAAAACAAAAGAAACTGGCAATAACAATACCGCAAATGAAGGTCAAGATGATATAGATGATAATGGTGACGATTGGCAATTGGCTAATGGTACAGATATTATGATTTCAGGTGTTGGCTATGCTTCAACACATTCGGAAAGCACTTTTATTCTCCCTCCAGGACCAAATCCTACACCACTTCAATTTGATTATACATTCAATGGCCCTTTTAATAATGGTGTTATTACAGTGCCTATATATCGGAATGATGAAGAACTTGAAGATAATAACTGGAATCTTATAGGAAATCCTTACCCTTCGGCTATCGACGCTACGAAATTTTTAGAAACTAATACATCTATTGATCCTATAGCTGCTCAATCTCCTACTATTACAGGCGCCATTTTTCTTTGGTCTCAAAACACAGCTCCATCGGCGGCGGCAAACGGAAATGAAAATGAAAATTTTGCAGGATCTGATTATGCTATAATAAACGGAACAGGTAATGTCGCTGGAGGCGATGGCTTAACCCCAAATAATTATATTCCTTCAGGGCAAAGTTTTTTTGTGTCTATGTCTGATGATGCGCCTTCGTCTGTATTCTCTGTTGGTGATTCTGGAATTCCTGGAGATATAGTAACCACTAATATCATTTTTAACAACGCAATGCGAGTTACTGGAAATAACAACCAATTTTTTAAAGCTGCTAATTCAAAAATAGAAGAAGAAGCTAATAAGTTATGGATTAATTTAACTTCGGATAATGGAGTATTTAATCAAATACTAGTGGGTTATGTAAAAGGTGCTACAAATGGTTTTGATGGTGACTATTATGATGCTCCTAAAAATTTATCGACAGATAGCGCTAGTGTACTATATTCAATTATTGAAGGAAACAGCAAAATATTCTCAATACAAGGTAAGAATATCAATAGTTTAACTGAAAACGAGGTAATCAGTCTTGGTTTTAAAACTACTATTGATGTGCCTACTATTTATACACTTTCAATTGCACAATTAGAAGGTGATTTCTTAAACGATAATCCTATGTATTTAAAGGATAATTTATTGAATATTTTACATAATTTAAAGGATAGTGATTATAATTTTACCTCTGAAGTTGGTGAATTTAATACACGTTTTGAAATTGTATTTAACGAAAATGCATTGTCTTTAGAGGATCAAGCAATTACTAATAACAGCTTGTCTATTATTGAGTTCCAAAATGGAAATGTGCAATTTAAATTATCAGGTAATATAGCCATGAACTCTATTCAAATTATAGATTTACAAGGAAGAGTCTTATATGATTTAGAAGCAGAAGGCAATAACAAGATTTATAATTTATCTAACCTAAGTCAAGCACCTTATATTGCGAGAGTGACTTTATCTAATGGTGCTATCATTGCTAAAAAAGCTGTGAAACGGTATTGATTTAGCGAAAGTTTATATTTTAATGTGTATGACACAAAAAATTACAAACTATACTTCACAGCTAAAATAAAGTTTAAACCAGCAGCAGCTATTCCAGAAGAGTAGGGTCTGTAACGTTGATTTGTAATATTCTCGAGAGTAGCAATTACCGACGTATTATTATTTATTTGGTATTGAGACCTGAAATTTAAAGTGTACCAAGATGGAGCATACGGATTTCCGTTTTTATCTTTAGCATAAAGATATTCTTTATTAGCTTCCGAAGGTGCCAATTGGTTAAACGAAAGTTGGTTGGTATAGTTTAAAAACGCATCCCATTTAAGTTTCTTATTTTTCCAAATAATATGTGTGTTTCCAAAGTCTGGAGCCACATGTCTAATAGGTACTTCTATTCCGTCTTGGTCTTTTTCGGTACCTCCAATAACACTATATTGAGACGTTAATTTTAAATTCTTATTAAACGTTATTTTAGCTCCTACTTCTAAACCATAAATCCATGCTTTTGATGCATTTTGTATCGCCAAAATATCGCTTAACTCACCATCATATATAATTTGAGTTTCACCATTAATACTAAATTCTCGTCGCACCAAAGCATTATCCAAATAGGTATAATACGTGGCGAAATCTAATACAACTACTCTATCAAAATTTAAAACTAGTCCCAATTCTCCGCTATATGCATATTCCGATTCTAAATTAGAATTGGGTACTATAACTGTACCTGGTTCTGAATCAAAAATCTTACCAATATCATCAATATTAGGCGCTCTAAACGCAGTAGAAGCATTAAATTTCCAAAGCATTATATTGTTAGGTGCCCAACTTATTCCTGCAGTTCCTGTAAGTGCTCCTGTTTTTATATTTGAACTATCAAACGGAAGGTTAAAAAACACATTGTTTTCCTTTAGATTTGCCCTAATAGAAATATGGTTAAATCGAATTCCTGTTTGAAAAGTGAACTTTTTATTTGGCTTGTATTTATAGTTCACATAAGCTGCTAAAGATTGCCAAGTAGAGCCGTTAGGGTATCTTGTTGCAATAGGTTCTGATATGTTATTAAAAATATTGGTTTGTTTGCCTTGTGAGCCAACTTTGTTGTAAATATACTCTGCACCATAAAACCATTTTGAAGTTTCAGAAACTGCTTTATCTAAATCAATATTTACTGTAATAACACCTACATTTTCCTTTCGAGTTCGTCTTATGTCTGAATTTAAATTTCGGTCATTTCTGCTTTCTTTAAAATTTTGATAAGCTGCGGTAATCTTAACTTCATCATAGAGATTAGAATTACTACTTAATTTGGTCATTTGCAGATTCCCTAAAAACCATCGTTGTGGTCCATAAAACCATTCGGCCGAACGCAATTGATCTCCTTTATACCTAATAAGCCTATCGTATCTTGGGTAGTCTGATGTTGATGAGTAATGCAACCCAAGATCAAAACTCAAATCTTCTTCGGCTTGATAATGCACCTTTTCTAAAAAATTAATTTGATTATATCCTGTAAATTTCTGAACTCTAGGGTCGCTGCTTGCAACAATATTGTCCTGCCCATTTGAAGTGTCAATATATTCTAAATGTAAATAATCCGTTGGGCCATATTTTCCCATTTTTAAATCTTCAAAATCGGTATAGCTAACACTTGTAAAAAACGCCCATTTTTTATATCCTAAATTAAAATCTATATGCCCTGTTTTTTCATTACTTGCACTAGCGTAGCGCAATACTGTATTTGCCTTAAAATTAAGTGAGTCCGATTGGGATAGAATAGGTTTTTTTGTGTAAAAATTCATTACACCTCCAATGGCGTCGCTACCGTAAATAATAGATCCTGAGCCCAAAATAATTTCGGTGTTTTGAATTGTAAAAGGATCGATAGAAATAACATTTTGAACATTTCCGCCTCTAAAAATAGCGTTGTTCATCCTAACATCATCTACCGAGAGTAATAATCTATTGGTCGAGAAGCCTCTTATTAAAGGGCTGCCGCCTCCTAATTGACTTTTTTGAATAAAAACTTGACCACTATTTTGTAATAAATCTGCGCTTGTTTGTGGATTTGAAAACACAATATCTTCGGCTTTTACGCTTATGATTTTATGTGGTACTTCTTTTTTATTTTGTTCAAATTTTGAAGCAGAAATTACAATTTCATCTAAATCTAGTGTCTTTGCTTTTAAGTACAGAATCGAAGGTACTTTTGACTTAATTAAAATTACTTTAATGTGAGTAATATGTTGAAAGATAATTTTTTCGTTTTCAGTAAACACATCAATAAACAATTTGCCTTGCAAATTGGTAAGAGTACTTTTTGTTTTAGAATTGTTATATGCTGCAACTCCAGAAATTGGCTCTTTGGTCAATGCGTCCAATATGGTAATTTCTTGGGCTTGCATTATAAAGCATGTTAAGCATGAAAAAAAGAGAACTATGTTCTTCATCTTTTTAATTAAAAACTTGATTTAATATTGTTACAGATTTGGGTTGTTTAAAACCGTCCAAATGTAGCTTAAAATAGAGTAAAATCATATTTAAAAATTCTCGTTTTTGAATAGAATTTATGGTTAATGATTTACTCTCATCAAATTTTATACCTAACAGGTGTTTTAGAAGCACTAAATTATTTCCAGAAACACAAAAAACTCCTGTTTTTTTAAACTGAAACTTCCCTTCTTCCAGATTAAAATACTGGGTTTTATTTTGTGGAGCCTCTGGATAAAATCCTAGATACTTAGTAAGCTGAATTAAAAACACTAAATGAAAATTGGTGTTAGTTTTACATTCATCAAACCAAATCAAAGCATTTTCTAGAAAATTATATAGGGTTAAATTTTTTTCCTCTTCAATTAAAATATTAGACAATACTTCTGAAAGAAACATAACTATAGTACTCTTTAATACATTAGTATGCAATGTTCTATGGTTAATATGAAGTTTAATATCTTTAAAATATTGTAAAGATCTATTGTTTTTGTGGTCTGCTTCAACCTCTAAGATAGATAACGGTTGAAAATAAGCAGGTTTAAATTTGCCTTTTTTTGTTTTGAGTGCATTTTTAATTAAATACGTCTGTACGCCAAAATCTTTAGTATAACATTTAATAATTAGGTCGTAATCTTTATATCTTATTTTCGATAATACTATGGCTTTTGTAGAAATGAGCATTATCTAACAATCATTAGCTTTAAAACCTTGGTTTCAAAGGTGTCTAAATCTGATATCATAATTAGGTAAACTCCTGAGGCTACCTTATTATTTGCAAGATTTTTTCCGTTCCAAAATGCTGTACCACCATCAATCTCTAAATTATAGCCTCGGTATCTCAAGTTATTTCTAGATTGTGCTTCGGCAACCAAATTGCCTTCAATATCTGTGATTTTTATGTTGACGTTATCTGTAATACCCTTTATTTTTATCTTTTTAGAAATAGCATCAAAAGCTGGTCTCACAGGATTGGGATATACATACGCATCAGACAACTCATCTTTTGGAGATGAACCACCTGCTTTAAATGAAAGCAATCCTCTATCAGTAGCAATATATACTAAACCATTATTAGTGTCTATGCTCACATCATTAATGGTGTTAGAAGGTAAGGGTGAATTATCCTTGGTAAAATGAAAAATAGTTTGTTGACCATCTGATGAAAAGTAAAACAATCCAGCTCCTATTGTAGCAACCCATTTATTATTAGAGCCATCTACTTTAATATCAGAAATAAATTGTTCTTCTAAAAGTTCTTTCGGGATACCATCTTCAAGAATAATAATGGGCTCAGTAATCACATTTTCATCTGAAAAGAAATTGGATGTGTTAAATAATACTCTTAAACCATTATGTGTTCCAATCCATAATTGGTTTCTTTTATCTAAGGCTATTGCGCGTGTAAATTTAACAGGTAGATTTCCATCTCCATCACTAATATTCTTTATTGCTCCGTTTTGAGGATTAAATCCAATAACTCCAAAAGAAAACGTTGTGACGAAAACAATGCCAGAAGAATCAACAACCAAATCTTTAAAGCCTAAGTTATCTCCAAATGCATTTGGAATTAACTCTGAAAAATCATAGCTCCTCCATTGATTAGTACTTGGATCAAACGATTTTAAAGGTTTTTGAACTAATGAGGTAATGGACCATAACAGTCCATTAGTATCAAACATAGCACCAGAAACTCTAATACCTATAAAATTAGGATTTCCTGGAAATACTAATGACTCTAATCCACTATTTGTTTGGTCATATCTAATAGTGGGTTCATTATTATTAATCTCTAAAATTCCATCTTTAAAAGAACTGATGAACACTTGTCTAGGGTTAAGAGGGTTTATTGAAATTGTGTTTAGATTTCTAGAGTTAAATATACTGTCGTATGGGATATTAGTCCATAGCTCATTTTGTAAATGACTTAACCCATATTCTTTTAAAGGGTAAGGGTTATAATCGAATGTATAATCTCCATAAGTAGCCCAAAGACTCCCAAAGCCAGCTTCAATAGAAAAGGTGTTGTTTTTTAAAGGACCATCAGGATGAATCTCGATAAATACTGTAGAGTTCGCAAGTGTTGTTTTTAATACTCCAAATCCTTCTGTGCCCATATATATGCCTTCATTTGTTGTTACCGCAGCTGTGAACTTAGTATCAAACTCACTTGTTACTATAGGGTTTGCTAATACATTAAAATTAACATCGTAAACAAAAACTTGGTCTTGTGTAGTTACTACAAGATTACTATTTGAAGACTTTAAATCTAATGGTGTATTTGTATATGTAAATAGTGCGGTAAGTAGGTCATTACTGATTTCATAAATTGTTCTATTAAATCTTGTAGTAAATAATTTATTCTCTAAAGTTTCAATTCCAGAAAAATTACCTCCAATTATTTGAGTCCACTCTTGAAAATCTATTAAATTACTACTGTCTAAAGACCCCTTTCTTATACCACTATTATTAGAGCAAGCTGCATAAATATAATCTTCAAAAATTGCTGTTTGGGTAACTTTTATTTGACTCCCTCCATTTCCAATAAAATAGGTGTCTCCAAATTCTAGTCGGGATAAATCATAAACCGATATTCCAAAATCTGAAGAGATATACACATTCCCATTATATTCGTTAAAGTGATTTATTCTTTTATTATCTGGAGGTATGGTTTGTTTATCAATAATATCAACTACTGTAACAACCTCGTCTGTATCTGCTAAAAAAACTTCAATCAATCCATTTTCATAACCAATAATTAACTGGTTAAAGTTTTCACTGTAATGAATTGTAGAAATAAGTTCACCTGACAATCCGTTAACTGTCGAAATTTTTTCAATTTGAAGCGTCGTTATATCATAACTAAAAATGGCGTTTTCAGAAGCTGCATAAATTTTGTTGCCCCCTTGAACAACATCAGTAATGTTTAAATATGAAAAATGCCCTTCCCATAAAGCAGTAAAATCTTGCGCTCTTGTGAAAACTGAACATAATGCTACAATAATTAATACTGCAGATTTCTTTTTCATTTGTTTAGATGTATTTATTTACTCAATTCTAAATGCTTTCAAATATATTTATAACTAACGACAAATACTTTAAAATCATATGTATTATAATTGAAAAAGCTCCCAAAATAAATTCTGAGAGCTTTATATTATAAATCTATTTTACAATTAAACCACTCCTTGTGCTAACATTGCATCTGCTACCTTAACAAACCCTGCAATATTTGCGCCTTTTACGTAATCTATATATCCATCTTCATCTTTGCCGTATTCTATACAAGAATCATGAATATTGGCCATAATGTCTTTTAGCTTATCGTCTACTTCATCTCTGGTCCAATTAAAACGTAAAGAGTTTTGAGTCATTTCTAAACCAGAAGTTGCAACACCTCCAGCATTTGAAGCCTTTCCTGGAGCAAATAATATTTTTGCTTTATGAAATATTTCAATAGCTTCTTTTGTTGATGGCATATTCGCTCCTTCACTTACTGCTATACATCCATTATTAACTAACATATCTGCATCATTCCTATTTAACTCATTCTGAGTTGCGCAAGGTAATGCTATATCACATTTAACGCCCCAAGGTGTTTCTCCTTTAACAAATTTTGCTTTTGGATATACTTCTAAATATTCACTGATTCTACCGCGTCTTATGTTTTTTAATTCCATGATAAAGTTTAGTTTATCTTCATCGATACCGTCTGCATCATGTATATATCCTGATGAATCTGACATAGTAAGCACTTTACCTCCTAGTTGGATTACCTTTTCGGCTGCATATTGAGCAACATTCCCAGAACCAGAAATCACTACCTCTTTACCATTAATAGAATTTCCTTTGGTTTCTAACATTTTTTGAGCAAAATACACATTTCCATATCCTGTGGCTTCAGGTCTAATTAAAGATCCTCCCCAAGACATCCCTTTTCCGGTTAACACACCTGTAAATTCATTACTTAACTTCTTGTACTTTCCAAATAAGAACCCTATTTCTCTTCCTCCTACACCAATATCTCCTGCAGGAACATCTGTATTTGGGCCTATATGACGAAATAATTCACTCATAAACGAATGACAAAAACGCATGATTTCATTATCGCTTTTACCTTTAGGGTCAAAATCACTTCCTCCTTTTCCTCCACCCATTGGTAGGGTTGTTAAACTATTTTTAAATACTTGTTCAAAAGCTAAAAACTTTAAAATACTCATGTTTACTGTTGGATGAAATCGTAAGCCTCCTTTATAAGGGCCAATTGCCGAGTTCATTTGAATTCTATAGCCTCTATTAACTTGAACTTCTCCTGCATCATCAACCCAACATACTCTAAAAGTTATTACACGCTCAGGCTCAACCATTCTTAACAAAATGTTTTTGCCATGATAAATTTTATTTTCAACTATATAAGGAATTACAGTCTCTGCAACCTCCTCTACAGCTTGTAAAAATTCTGGTTCGTTACCATTTCTTTGTTTTACAAGATCTAAAAAAGCTTCTATTTTATTTTTCATTTATAAAGTTTTGAAGTACTAATTTGATATAAATTTTAAGACCACAAATATACATTATCTTTAAAAAAAACTATCTATTTTTTAATATTTAGCAATAACTTTTCATAAATAACAGTTATATTAAATATTTCGTGTTTTTACAAATAACCATGCATTTAATCGGATTTTTTTGTTATTTCGTCGAAGTTTTATATATTTGTCCGGAATAACCCCCAAACTAAGAAACCATATTATGCTTAATTGCAAACAATTAACTTTAATTCTTTGTTTTTTATCTGTTGTGCAAACATCATTTTCTCAATTAGGATTTTCTCATGAGGTAGGTGTTATTGTTGGTCCAGTACAGTTTAGATCGGATTATGGTACTCGAGTAAATGAAAAAACAAACTTTGGAAATTCAGGTATTGGTATTGGTATTGTTCACTATATAAACTTTGCGTACAGAGCTGATTGCAATTGTTATACTACAGATACCTATTTTAATGACCACTTTAAATTAAGAAGTGAAATCTCTTGGAATAAAACCAATCTTGAACATCATGGGAAATGGGTTGCTCCAGATAGAACTACTCCAGAAGCAGATAAACTTAGAGCTCAAAAAGGTGTAGCAGAAAATTTTGATATAGGAATGCAAATTGAATACTTCCCGCTTAGCATTAGAGATTTTCAAGGATTTGCCTATAAATTTGCTCCTTTTGTTAGTTTAGGTGTTCATTATACATATTCAACACCTAAAGTTAGTACTAGTTACGGCGATGGCGATATCCTTAATTCAAATAATTTCTATACGTTCTGGAATCCAGGGTCTGTTAACGCACAACCCACTAGTGCGTGGTCATTAGTAACAAGTGTAGGTGTAAGATATAAGCTCGATAAACTTTCGGACTTAATGTTAGATTTAAGATGGCAATATTATGGAAGTGATTGGATTGATGGGTTAAACCATCAACTAGAATCTAACAAATATAATGATTGGTTAGTCTGGGTAAACTTTGGATACATTTACTATCTCAATTAAGCATTACAATAAAACAAAAAAGCTCTTGAATATTCAAGAGCTTTTTTGTTTTTTGTTTTATTGTAATGCTTGTTTTAAATCATTAATAAGATCTTCTTCATCTTCAATACCCACACTTAATCGTATTAAAGAATCTACAACGCCTGTTTTCTCACGTTCTTCTTTTGGTATACTTGCATGTGTCATACTCGCTGGATGTCCTGAAAGTGATTCTACACCTCCAAGAGACTCTGCAAGAGTAAATATTTTGAGCATTTCAACAATTTTAATTGCTTCTTCATAGTTATTCCCTTTGGTTGTAAAAGATAACATGCCTCCAAAATCGTTCATTTGCGCTTTTGCAATGTCGTGATTAGGATGTGTTTCAAATCCAGGCCAATATACATTTTCGATTTTTGGGTGTGCTTTCAAAAACGCGGCAACAGCTTTTCCATTTTCACAATGTCTTTGCATCCTTATATGCAATGTTTTTATGCCTCTAAGCACTAAGAAGCTATCCTGTGGCCCACAAACTGCACCACTTGCATTCTGTATAAAATATAATTCTTCAGCAATACTTTTATCATTTAGCATTAATGCTCCCATGACAACATCACTATGCCCTCCAAGATATTTTGTAGCCGAATGCATTACAATATCGGCTCCTAAATCAAGTGGTCTTTGCAAGTAAGGTGTAGCAAAAGTATTATCAACAGCTAACAAAACATCATGCTTTTTAGCAATTGTTGCAACAGCTTTTATATCTATAATATTTAACATCGGGTTTGTTGGTGTTTCAACCCAAATCAGTTTTGTATTCTTATTAATGTAGCCTTCTATATTAGCAGCATTATCCATTCCAATAAAATGAAAGGTAATTCCAAACTTTTCAAAAACTTTAGTAAAAAGTCGATAAGTCCCTCCATACAAATCGTTTGTAGAAATTACTTCATCTCCAGGTTTTAAAAGTTTAATTACAGCATCAATTGCTGCTAATCCAGAACCAAATGCTAACCCGTATTCGCCATTTTCTATACTTGCAAAAGCACTTTCCAAAGCTTTTCTAGTTGGATTATGAGTTCTGGAATATTCAAAGCCTTTATGCCCTCCAGGAGTACTTTGGGCATACGTTGAGGTTTGATAAATAGGAGGCATCACTGCTCCATATGCTGGATCGTGTTCCTGTCCTCCATGTATTGTTTTTGTGTTAAATTTCATGCGTCAAATTTATTTGCAACAAATTTAGTTTATAATTCGTTGTATTCAAAAGTATGTGATACCTTTAGTATATCATAATGCTAATACTTACATTTTATGAAACGTTTTTTTCTTATTCTGATTCTTCTTTCTGTTTTTTCGTGTATAGAAGAGACCAAACTTTCATTTATAGAAACAAACGATATTTTTGAAGACAATGCCGTTGTAGAAATTAATATCCCTAAAGCAGAAGGTGATTCCGATTTAGCTAATACAATTAATACTAAAATTAAAAATCATATTGCCAATATGCTTAATTTTAGTGAAGATGATACAGACAGTATCACACTTAATGATGCTATAAACAAATTTGATGCTGAATACAAATTGTTTAAAAATGATTTTGAAGAAAGTGCTTTAGTTTGGGAGGCTGTTTTTGATGGCGAAGTAACTTATCAATCATCAGAAATAATCTCTATTGCCATAAATAGCTATCTTAATACAGGAGGTGCTCATGGTAATATGAATATTACCTTTTTAAATTTTAATCCGAAAACTGGAGCTGTTTTAACCTTTAGTGATTTGTTTACCAATAAAGAAGATCTGACTAAAGCTGTTAAACCTTTTTTCGAAAAAGAAACTAAAGCCTCTAATATTTCATATTTATTTGGAGAAGAATTTCATCTTCCAGCAAATATTGGCTTTAACGATGAAGGCGTCATCTTTTTTTATAATATTTATGAAATAGCGTCTTACGCTGATGGCATTACAGAGTTTACAGTCCCTTTTGAAGATATTGATTCTTTTTTAAAATTGAACTAGCTGCTTTTTTTCGTTAATCGTTTTATTATTGGCTCTACTGTTAGTCCTTGTCCTATAATTGAAAATGCTACAATAATATAAGTTATCACCAAAAATAACTCTTTATGCATCTCTTGAGTTAAACTTAAAGCTAAAGCAATTGATAT
>JAADHG010000314.1 GCA_013151975.1 Chlorobiota bacterium
TAAAAGCATCCATCCCTGCAATATTTTCTTCATCTAAAAGCTCTACATTCCTACCGTCTCCATGAATTACCAATATATTTGGCAACTCATCAGCCAAGTCAAAAGATCTATCCTTATTACTTTCAATAAGTTTAATATTAATACTATTATTTGCTAAGTCTCTTGCTGTTTTAGAACCAATTCTTCCGCCACCAAGAATCATAGCATTCTTGATTTCAGTTTTAAATTTCCCTGTGAGTTTACAAATTTCTTCGTCACCTCCTTCGGCAGTCATAAACACCACATGGTCTCCTTCTTTAAAAAGGGTATCACCTCTAGGGATTATGGTAAGCTGTGTACCATAACGTTGTATAGCAATTGATGTAAAGTTTACTTTAGGAAAAAGATTTGCTGCTTCTTTCACCGACTTTCCTACAATTTTAGCTGTTCTTGAGAGGTTTAAACCTAACATGGTTAAAGCACCATCTTCAAATTCATAAGTATCACTAAACACCGATTGATCCAGAAGCAATTCAATCTCTGCAGCTGCCAAAGATTCTGGCGAAATTAATTCATCTATACCAAATTTGGTAAACTCTACTTCATCTTTAAAATCTATAAACTCAGTATTGGAAATTCTTGCAATGGTTTTTTTAGCACCAAGTTGTTTAGCCAATACGCTAGCTGTAATATTTGTTGTTTCTGAAGAAGTTACAGCAATAAATAAATCTGCATTGGTTACTCTACATTCATTCAAAATTGAAATAGATGTAGCATCCCCTTTAATAACTTTGATGTCCAAATGCGTATCTGCATAAGCAAGGCTATCTTTTTTTGTGTCAATTAAAGTTATTTCTTGGGATTCGTAAGATAATAATTTTGCTAAATGAAATCCGACTTCACCTGCTCCAGCAATAATAATCTTCATTTGATAATATTAATAGTAAAGATTAGCAAATATAATTTATTTTTAGGGATTTGTATATGAAATGTATTTCTTTGCACTAAATTTTAGAAGCAATCTCATTTTATAGCCCTATTTATTAATGTCTGAAAAAGTAAAACCTTACAAAAACAGTGATTTAAGTAAAAAAGAACAAGTCACTAAAATGTTTGATAATATCTCAAAAGAGTACGATGGTCTTAATCGTGTTATTTCCTTTGGCATTGATGTTAAATGGCGTAACAAAGTTGTAAACATTGTTGCGACCCAAAATCCAGATTATATTTTAGATATTGCTACAGGCACAGGAGACTTAGCTATAAACCTTGTAAAAACAAAAGCTTCAAAGATTGTTGGTCTAGATATAAGCTCCGGAATGTTAGATGTTGGGCGACAAAAAATTGCTAAAAAAAACTTAGAGAATACCATTGAAATGATATTAGGCGATTCTGAAAATTTACCGTTTGACAATGATACTTTTGATGCTATTACAGTGGCTTTTGGTGTTCGGAATTTTGAAAATCTTGAAAAAGGACTCTCAGAAATTTTGCGTGTATTAAAACCAAATGGCATTTTTGTGATTTTAGAAACTTCAGTACCAACTAAAACACCTTTTAAACAAGGCTATAATATTTATACTAAAGGTATCATGCCTATAATAGGAAAATTATTTTCCAGAGATAAAGCTGCTTATTCTTATTTGAGCGCATCTGCTTCTGTTTTTCCTTATGGCGAAGCACTAAACAATATTTTACATAAAATTGGGTTTATTAATGCTGAAGCGTTACCACAAACATTTGGTGTAGCAACTATTTACACAGCAACTAAGAAATAAATATGAAGAGAATAGTTTTAGTTTTATCATTTATAATTATAGCTCAAACGGCTTCTGCACAATTATTTAGCAAGGATAAAATTCAAAATAACCAAAACATAGACAAGGCAAAATGGTCTTGGGGTTACTTTCTTGGGTTTAATAACTATGATTTTAATTTTGATTATAAGCAAGATCTTAAAGATATTCAAACCGTTAAAACCACTGGTTTTAGTGTTGGGCTTATTGGAAACATGCGCATCAATGAATATTTAGATTTAAGAATGGAACCAGGATTATTTATTACAAGACGCGATTTAATTTATGATCAAAGCTATTTTAATGGCATATCTTTTAATAATTCTGATTTACTTCGTGAAGTGCGCTCAACATACATTCACATACCATTATTATTAAAGATATCTACAAAACGTATAAACAATATTAAACCATTTATAGTTGGAGGCTTTTCTACAGCATTAAACTTATCTAGTAATCAAGACAATCCCGACGATAATAGCAATGGACAATTCAGAACTAAAAAAGGGGTCGTTTTTTATGAACTTGGTGTAGGTATAGATTTTTACTTACCATGGTTTAAATTTACCCCAGCTATTCGCGGTATTTTTGCTATGAATGATGAGCTAGTAAGAGACAGAGATCCAAATAGTCCTTGGACTAGCAATATTGTAAGCATGAAAACGAGAGGCTTGTTTATTAGCTTTACGTTTCAATAATTCTTCTTTTAAACTCACTTAATAATATTGCGGTTGCAGTTGCAACATTTAAACTTTCAGTTGTCTGCAAATTACCAAAACGTGGTATGGAAATACGATGTATGATTTGAGCTTCTACTTCATTACAAATTCCATTAGCTTCATTTCCTAAAACTAAAATTCCTGAATTGGATAAATCTTTGTGATATACATTATCGCCATCCATAAAAGCTCCAAATATGTTAGTGTTTTGCTCAGATAATATTTCGTTTAAACTCACATAAGACACATTTACTCTAGTAATTGAGCCCATTGTAGCTTGTATTACTTTTGGGTTGTAACAATCTACTGTATCAAAACTACATATTAAATCTTTTATCCCAAACCAATCGCACAATCGTATAATGGTTCCTAAATTTCCAGGATCTCTTACATCGTCTAAAGCCAACACAAGTGCATTAAAATCAATTGGCTGTGGTTTTGGTATCTTAAATACTGCTAAAGCTGTGTTTGGATTTTTGAGAAAACTTATTTTTTTAAGGTCATTTTCAGAAATTTCAGTTTGCAAATCGTCCGAAACATCAAATTCTAACGTAGTTGTATATAGCTGCTGTAATTGCAAATTGGAATGTAACAGTTCAACAATGGTCTTCTTGCCCTCTGCTACAAATAGCTGATGTTGAAGCCGATACTTTTTTTGTTTTAAACTCGTTATAAGCTTTATTTGGTTTTTACTAAGCATTAAAAGCAGTAATTATTTTTTTCACTATAAATTTATATAAAGAAAATGATAAAATTTACATCAAAAGCACACTAACTCATTTATTTTTAATATTTTTTTTCAAAGGAAATAGTGTATTTTTGAAACTGTAACAGAGACTGAATTACATTACTTTAACTTATTTCTTTCTAGTTGAAAAAAACACTTGCAAAAATATCAATATTTATAGTAATTATAAGTGTTATTACATCCTGTAACGTCGTAAAAAAAGTTGGCGACGACCAACATTTATTAACACAAACTTCAGTCTTTGTTAATGGTAAAAAAAATGCTTCAGAAGAGTTGAAAAACCTTATTTATCAACAGCCAAACGGGAAACTATTTGGAATCCCATTGCGTTTACATATTTATAATTTAGCAAGAGACCATAGAGATTCTTTATTTGAAGTTTGGCTAGACAAACATCCTAAACGTAGAGCGCGTTTAACTAAAAAGTTGTCTAAAAAACAAGTGGATCAATTAAAAGAGTCGTCGCTTGGTTTTAATAATTGGTTACGCAAAACTGGTGAAGCTCCTGTTATTATTGATAGTTTAAAAACAAATAGATCTAAAAAAAGACTAGAAGGCTATTATTCTTTTAACGGGTGGTTTGATCGTAAAATAACACACGAAATAAATACAAATAAAAATAAACGTGCGTCTATTGATTATCATGTAAACACAGGTAAACCTTATATTTTAGATTCTATTTTTACAAGTATTTCTTCTGTTTTAATTGATTCTTTGTACCAAGTTTCTAAAGAAAGTAGTTTATTAAAAAAAGGTGTGCAGTATAAAGAAAGAGACTTTACTGATGAACGCGATAGACTTTCTGAAACCTTTAGAAACTCTGGTGTGTATCATTTTTCACAGGATTATGTCAGATTTGAGATTGACACCATTGGGAAAAACAAGAAGGTAGATGTTGATGTTATCATCCAAGATAGAATTATTCGAAATGAAGACTCAGTAACAACTATTCCATTTAAAATATATACCATTAAAGCGGTAAACATAATTACTGATGATGCCTTTATAAACAGAGGAAAACCTTTTCAAGATTCTATTTCTTACGAAAACTATAACTTATATAGTTACGGTAAAATGCGGTATCGCCCTAAAGCATTAATTGATGCTATATTTATTTCTAAAGATCATATTTTTAGAGATGTTGACCGTTTAAATACCTATAGACATTTAAACGAGTTAAGAACATTTAAATATCCAACCATTGATTACATTGTAAATGACAATGACAATACCTTAACTGCAAATATTTTGCTTTCACCAAGAAAAAAATATGGTCTTGGTTTTGATGTAGATATCTCACAAAGTAATATACAATCTATTGGATTAGCTTTTAGTACATCCTTGTATATTCGAAACATATTTAGAGGTGCAGAAACTCTCGAAATATCTGCTCTAGGATCAATTGGTGCTTCAAAGGACAACGCTACAAAAGACCAGTTCTTTGACATTAACGAGATTGGCGTAGATGCTAAACTAATAATTCCACGATTCTTTTTCCCGTTCAATACCAAAAGAATCATCCCTAAACACATGTCTCCAAGTACCCGAATTAGTTTAGGCTTTACAAGTCAAACTAATATAGGCTTGGATAAACAAACCGTAAATGGAATTTTAAATTATAACTGGAGTCCTTCAAAAACGGTTACAAATAGTGTTGACTTATTTAGCACACAATATATAAGAAATCTTAATCCACAAAACTATTTTACTGTTTACCAAAACTCCTATAAAAGCCTAAACAACATTGCCCTACAGTTTAACCAAAATCCATTAAATGTAGATACCTCTGGGAATTTAATTATCCCAATTGGTGCTAATAATTTTATATCTGAAGTTTTAAATGAGGAAACACCATTAACACCACAAGATGACGACTTTAGAGCTGTAAATAACATTGACGAACGCAAACAACGATTAACAGAAGACAACCTTATTATTTCCTCTAATTTTAGTTTTATAAAAGACAAGCGTGAAAGTCTAACCGATCAAAAGTTTTCCATTTTCCGTTTTAAATTTGAAGCTGCAGGTAATATCCTTAAATCCTTATCTAGCACTCTTGGTCTCAAAAAAAATCAAGATAATAGATATGAATTATTTGGTGTAGCATTTTCACAATATCTTAAAACAGAATTAGATTATATAAAATATTGGAGTTTAGGAGGGAAAAATGTGCTTGCTATACGTAGTTATTTTGGTATTGCAATCCCTTATGGCAACTCAAATAGTATTCCATTTTCTAAAAGTTTTTTTGCTGGTGGTCCTAATGATAATCGTGCATGGACAGCTTATGATTTAGGCCCAGGAAGCTCTGACAGTAACAATGAGTTTAACGAGGCTAATATGAAATTAGCATTTAGTTTAGAGCATCGTTTCAATTTATTTGGCAATGTAAATGGAGCGTTATTTATTGACGCTGGAAATATTTGGAATGTTCGAGATAGCGAAATCGATCCTAACGCTATTTTTGATGGGTTCAGCTCTTTAAAGGATATTGCTGTTGGTTCAGGTTTTGGTTTAAGATATGATTTTGGATTCTTTGTTCTTAGAGGTGATGTTGGATTTAAAACTTATGATCCTTCATATAAAGATAATAACCGCTGGTTTAACGATTATAATTTTGCTCATGCTGTTTATAATATTGGAATAAACTATCCTTTTTAAATATCTTTTTATCTCTTTCTTCCGATAACGTTTGCGTAGTTTTTTTCTATGTTTCAGGATATAAAATGAATGTTTTTTGTTTAAAAAAGTTTACTTTTGAGTTTTCAATATCATCTACAAAAATCATAAATCATGGGACACAATATTAAGGCCGGAGTCGCTACAGGAAAAGAAGTTCAAGACATTTTTAAACTTGCTAAACAAAAAGGATTTGCCTTACCAGCCGTTAACGTTATTGGCTCAAGCAGTATAAATGGTGTTTTAGAAACAGCACGCGATTTAAATGCACCTGTTATTATTCAATTTTCTAATGGTGGCGCACATTTTAATGCAGGTAAAGGATTATCAAACGAAAACCAGAAAGCAGCAATTGCTGGTGCTATTGCTGGTGCAAAGCATATACATATTTTAGCTAAAGAATACGGTGTTCCTGTAATTTTACATACGGACCATTGCGCTAAAAAATTATTACCATGGATTGACGGTTTATTAGATGCTAGTGAGCAACATTTCGCCGAAACTGGAAAACCGCTTTACAGCTCTCATATGATTGATCTATCAGAAGAACCTATCGAAGAAAATATTGAGATTTGTAAACAATATTTAGAACGCATGAGTAAAATGGGTATGACTCTAGAGATTGAACTTGGTATTACAGGCGGAGAAGAAGATGGTGTAGATAATACTGATGTTGACGACTCCAAACTATATACACAACCCGAAGAAGTAGCTTATGCTTATGAAGAATTGAGTAAAATAAGTAATCAATTTACAATTGCTGCAGCCTTTGGTAATGTACATGGCGTTTACAAACCAGGAAATGTAAAATTAACGCCTAAAATTCTTAAAAATTCTCAAGAACACATTTCTGAAAAGTACAATGTTGAACATAATCATATTGATTTTGTTTTTCATGGAGGTTCTGGATCAACGGTTGAAGAAATTAGAGAAGCCATTGGATATGGTGTCATTAAAATGAATATTGATACTGATATGCAATACGCATTTATGACAGGTATCCGTGATTATATGAAAAGCAAAGAAGGCTATTTAAAAACTCAAATCGGTAATCCTGAAGGAGATGATGTTCCCAACAAAAAATATTACGATCCAAGAAAATGGTTACGCGAAGGCGAGAACACTTTTGTAGAACGTTTAAAGAAGGCGTTTCATGACCTTAATAATGTAAATACATTATAAATTTATGTAGCTTTGCACACTAACTAAAAACTAAATTACCTTATGGCTTGGTTTAAACGTAAAGACAAAGGAATACAAACACCTACTGAAGCAAAGAAAGACACTCCCAAAGGATTATGGTATAAATCTCCAACAGGGAAAGTTATAGATACAGAAGAATTAGAAAAAAATTATTATGTAAGTCCAGAAGATGGTTATCACGTTCGCATTGGTAGTCATGAATATTTTGACATTCTTTTTGATGATAAGTTCAAAGAATTAGATGCTAACCTTACTTCTAAAGACCCTTTAAAATTTGTTGATAATAAAAAATATACCGACCGACTAAAAGCTGCAACCGAAAAAACTCATCTTAAAGATGCAGTACGAACTGCCGTTGGAAAATCTAAAGGAAAAGATATGGTTATTGCCTGTATGGATTTTAGTTTTATTGGCGGTTCTATGGGAAGTGTTGTTGGCGAAAAAATTGCCAGAGCTGCAGACTATGCCTTAAAAAAGAAATTACCCTTTATGATTATTTCAAAATCTGGAGGCGCACGTATGATGGAAGCTGCATTATCCTTGATGCAATTAGCAAAAACATCTTCAAAATTGGCACAATTAGCTGAAGCTAAAATACCTTATATTTCCTTGTGTACAGACCCAACAACTGGAGGCACAACAGCATCATTTGCTATGCTAGGTGATATTAACATTGGTGAACCTGGAGCCTTAATAGGTTTTGCAGGACCCCGTGTAGTAAGAGATACTACGGGAAAAGAATTACCCGAAGGCTTTCAAACTGCTGAATTTGTTTTAGAGCATGGTTTCCTTGATTTTATATCACATAGAAAAGATTTAAAAGATAAAATAAATTTATACATCGATTTAATATTAAATCAACCCTTAAGAGCATAAAAAAAGCGAACCGAATGGTTCGCTTTTTTTATGAAATCCAATTTCATAAGACTAGTTAAGTATAATATCTCTTATAGTACCATCATCAAATGTAAATGTGGCTTGGTTATCACAGTCGCCTTCTCCATAATCAAAAACACCTGAGAAATTTGTACGTTCTACATCAACTGAACCACTTACAAAGAAACGACAAATTACTTCTCGACGTAAAGGAATAACTACCTCATAAGAATGTGAGTTTCCATTTCTAAATGTCGATGTCCAGTTTCCTGTAACTTCAAATACATTATCGCTCCATATACCACTACCATGACCTTCTATCCATTCTCTAATTTTAGTTCCACTTCTAGAAGCTTCAGCACCATTAGGCCAAACTACAGTAAAATCTACTGTTTTAGTAAACTGAGGATTCCCATTTTCATTAGACATTTGTTTTAAAATTGTTTTACCACCAATTATATTTTTATCATTGAAATAAAAATCTTCTAAAGTTTTAGTAATTAATATTTCTCGAGCTTCTGGGTCTCTAGTATAGGATAATAAAATTTTACCTTTTAAAACATGACCACGCACTTCACAACCTTCAGTTCCAAAATCTATAGTAATTTCTCTTGAGTTTTGTTCAGCAACTACAGTAATTGTTACGCAATCTGGAAGGGAATAAGATTCTTGTCCATTTGCTACTCTACCAGTTGTGTTTTCACTCGCTTCTTGTGTTTCATAAGCATCAATAGCAATATCGTCCATTGTTTCTGAAGCTACATCAATTTCAGCAGACATAGCTATTTCAGTAGAGTCTTGTTCTAACTCTTGCACTCCACTTGTAACAGGTTCATTATCACTACATCCAGTAAGAATAAGCGCTAATCCTGTTGCTACCATAAACATTTGTTTTGTTACATTTAATTTTTTCATCATTGTTCGATTTAAGTTTATTATACTGTTAAGACTTTCTTAAAATAAAAAGGTTTAATTGAGTTCTATTTATTTTTAATCAAAATCAAAATTGCTGTATTGTAATTAAGCAAATCATTTACAAAAATCGTGACTATGCAGTCTTTAAAAAGCCTATTAAAAAAAGTTGTAAATGGTTAATTTTTACTATCTTTGCAGCTTGAATACGAAAAACGTATCAATACATAAAAATCATTTACAACAATATTAGCATGTATTTAGACAAAAAAGAAAAAGAGAAAATCTTTAAAAAACATGGTAAAGATGCGAAGAACACAGGTTCTGCTGAAGGGCAAATTGCATTATTTACATACAGAATTAATCATTTAACGGAGCACTTAAAAAATAATCGTAAAGATTATAATACTGAGCGTTCATTGGTGAAATTAGTTGGGAAACGTCGATCTTTATTAGACTATTTGACTAAAAAAGATGTCTTAAGATATCGTGCCATAGTTAAAGAATTAGGATTAAGAAAATAAGAAAAAAGAGGCTTTTACGCCTCTTTTTTGTTTTAAAAGCAAATAGTTACAAAGTCATTACGAGGAGTGTAACGACGTGGTAATCTCTTAAAAAAAGAAACAGATTGCCACATCACGCCAAAAACGTGATTCGCAATGACAAAATAGAAGAAGCTAGTTATAGTTTTTCATTGGTCAGACATAAATATGTCACACAACAACTACAACAACACAACGACCATTGTTTAATTAGAATTAAAAATATTTATGATTCCAAAAGTTTTTAGAGAGGTCATAGACCTTGGAGATGGAAGAGAGATTTCCATCGAAACCGGAAAATTGGCAAAACAAGCTCATGGTTCGGTTGTAGTACAATCTGGAAAATGTATGTTATTATGTACAGTAGTTTCCAATTACGAACAGAAAGACCTTAATTTTCTTCCGTTAACGGTAGATTATAGAGAAAAATTTGCTGCGGCTGGACGTTATCCAGGAGGTTTCTTTAAAAGAGAAGCAAGACCTAGTGATGGTGAAGTGTTAACAATGCGTCTTGTTGACCGTGTTTTACGACCATTATTTCCAAAAGATTATCATAGCGAAACGCAAGTGATGATCCAGTTAATGTCTCATGATGATGATGTAATGCCAGATGCAATGGCAGGATTAGCAGCTTCTGCGGCTATTCAATTATCCGATTTTCCATTTGAATGTGCTATTTCTGAAGCACGTGTAGGACGTATAAATGGTGAGTTCATCATCAACCCAACCAGAAGTCAATTAGAAGAATCAGACATTGATATGATGATTGGAGCTTCAGCAGACTCAGTAATGATGGTTGAAGGTGAGATGGATGAAATTTCTGAAGAAGAAATGATTGAGGCAATCAAGTTTGCACACGAAGCTATTAAAGTACAATGTGCTGCTCAAATAAAATTAGCTGAAGCTTTCGGTAAAAAAGAAGTACGCGAATATGAGCAAGAAAGAACAGATGAAGATTTAGCAAAGAAAATTCATGACATGGCATACGACAAAGTATATGCTGTGGCAAAAGCAGGTTCGGCTAAACACGAAAGAAGTGCTGCATTCGCAGAAATTAAAGAAGAGATTAAAGCTACATTTTCTGAAGAAGAGTTAGAAGATTTAGGCGCTTTAATCTCTAAATATTACAGTAAAGCTGAAAAAGCTGCTGTACGCGATTTAACACTTAATGAAGGCTTGCGTTTAGATGGACGTAAAACTGACGAGATTAGACCTATTTGGTGTGAGGTAGATTACCTACCATCTACTCATGGTTCTGCTTTATTTACAAGAGGAGAAACTCAGGCATTAGCAACAGTAACATTAGGCACATCTAGAGAAGCAAACCAAATAGATATGCCATCTTTTGAAGGTGAAGAACGTTTCTATTTGCATTATAACTTCCCTCCTTTTTGTACTGGAGAAGCAAGACCTATAAGAGGCACTTCTCGTCGTGAAGTTGGACATGGTAATTTAGCACAACGTGCTTTAAAAGGTATGGTTCCTGAGGACTGCCCATATACAGTTCGTATTGTAAGTGAAGTATTAGAAAGTAATGGCTCGTCATCAATGGCAACCGTTTGTTCTGGTACTATGGCGCTTATGGATGCTGGTGTGCAACTTAAAAAACCTGTATCTGGAATTGCTATGGGGTTAATTTCGGATGCTGATTCTGGAAAATATGCAGTATTATCTGATATTTTAGGTGATGAAGATCACTTAGGAGATATGGACTTTAAAGTAACAGGTACTGCAGATGGTATTACAGCTTGCCAAATGGATATTAAAGTAAAAGGCTTATCATATGAAATTCTTGTACAAGCTTTAAAGCAAGCTTTAGATGGTCGTTTACACATTCTAGGTAAATTAACTGAAACCATTGCACAACCAAATGATGATGTAAAATCTCATGCACCAAAAATGATTACCAGACGAATTCCTAATGAATTTATTGGAGCATTAATTGGACCTGGCGGAAAAGTGATTCAAGAGCTACAAAAAGAAACTGGATGTACCA
>JAADHG010000100.1 GCA_013151975.1 Chlorobiota bacterium
TAGCTCCAATGGTAAATTAGTTCCTGCATTTATAGAGTCTTGAAATCCTTTTTCTAAAATTAATACACCAACATATTTCCCTCTTTTAACTAATTGTACTGCATCTGCAATTTCTTTAGGTATTAACTGTACTTCATTTAACTCGTCTAGCTTAGAAACAACACTCTTAGAATCTGTAGATTGATCATTATCAGAAATTAAAAGCTGTATTGGCTTCGCCTTACTCTCTCCTCCTCCAATACCACCAAAGGCAAATGCAAACAAAGAGATTAAAAGTATAGGTATTAAAAAGCTTAGCAATACAGCTTTCCTATCAGAAAAGAAAAGCTTTAAATCCTTTTTTAAAATTGTAAGTATCATGATAGTTTCTGTTTTAGTCTCTTAATTGTTTTCCTGTTAAACTCAAGAAAATGGCTTCCAGGTTTACTTTTTTAAGCTGTAAATCTTCTATTTCTAGGGCACAAGTATTACATGCTGTAATAATTTTTGAAAGTTCTTTATTGATGTCACACTCTATTATAATTGTATTAGAATTAGAGTTTATATTCATATTTAATAATTCTTGCAACTTCTCCTTTTGTAATGTATTGATAGAGTTAAAAGAAATTTCCACAGCTTCCTTAACATCGCTTCTTTTTTGTAACTCTACCTGCGTCCCTTGCGCAACAATCTCTCCTGCATCAATTATAGCTATCCTATCACAAAGCCGTTCTACTTCTTCCATATAATGTGTGGTATAAACAATCGTAATCCCTTGCTTATTTAGTGTTTCTATAATTTCGAATATTCTGTTCCTACTTTGTGGATCGACACCTACTGTTGGTTCATCCATGAATAGTATTTTAGGGTCGTGCAATAACGCGGCAGCAATATTAACGCGACGCTTCATACCTCCTGAAAAGGTTTTAATTAAATCGTTTTTTCGTTCTGATAGTCCAATTAAATCTAAAAGATTTGCAATGCGTTGTCTTAATTTTTTGATAGGAACTTTATATAAACTTCCCCAAAACATAAGATTGTCATAAGCAGAAAATTCGTCATATAATGCTATTTCTTGCGGAACTACGCCTATTAATTGTTTGCAATGGTTTTGATTATTATTTAAATCATTCCCATCAATAAAAATAGATCCTTCATCACTTTTTAAGATAGTACTCATCATATTAATAGTAGTTGATTTTCCAGCACCATTAGGACCTAAAAGCCCAAAAACTTCTCCTTTTTGAATAGAAAAATTAATGCTCTTTACGGCGTGAATATTATCAAAGGACTTTGAGAGATTCTTGACTTGTATCATCTTAGATTGTTTTTGATACCTTAAAAGTCTAAGAAAAAGATGCCTTAACGAATTTTAATCTACTGAATTGTTGATTTATGAAGACAAAATGTATACTTATAATGTTTTGCTTGAAACGGTTTCATGGTAAACACTTTTAATAATTCCATCAGAAAGTCCAATTTTAGGGACATAAATGTGCTTTGCGTTACTCCATTTCATTGCAGAAAGATAAATACGAGCTGCAGGTATAATAACATCGGCTCTATCTTGGTTTAAGTCTAGTTCTGTAATACGTTGCTCGTAAGTGTATGATTTTAATTTTTTGTAATAAGTACTTAAATAGAAATACGTTAATGGTTTACCTATTGCTTTACCTGAAACTTTGAAAATCTTATTGATGTTTCCACCAGAACCAATAACATCAACTTTTTCGTAGTCTCTAGTGTTATCCTTAATCCACTTTTCTAGATTTGCCCAGGTTTTCTTATTAACAATATTATTTAATAGTCTAACCGTTCCAATTTTAAAAGATTTAGACATTACTTTCTCTCCTCTATGGATAATAGAAAACTCTGTACTACCACCACCAACATCAACATACAAATAATTTCTATCCTTGTCTATAAAGTCTTTTATATCTGTGGCCGCAATAATTGTAGCTTCTTCTTCTCCATCAATAATATCAATATCGATTTTTGAGCGATCAAAAATAGCATTTGCTACTTCTTTTCCATTGTTTGCTTCACGCATTGCAGAAGTAGCACAGGCTTTATAGCGAATTACTTTGTGAGATTTCATCAATAGCTTAAAAGCTAACATGGTATCATGAAGCCGCTCAATATTTTCATTAGAGATTGCATTGTGCAAAAATACATCTGCCCCAAGCCTAATAGGAACACGAACTAAAGAACTTTTTTTAAATCGTACTGGTTTCCCTTTTTCTTCAATAATTATTGAGATTAAAAGTCTTACAGCATTTGATCCAATATCTATAGCTCCATATTTTTTTATTGACAGCATAAATTATTTAAGACTCTAATTTTTTTAAATAATAATTATAGGTTTCAAACTGTGCCCGTACTTTAGGCAAATCATTGGTTTTATATGTGTTTATTTCATTTTCAACAATTCGTCTTGCTTTTACATTATCACTCCAACAAATCTCAAAAGTATCTAAAAGCTCTTGTTTAATAGACTCATCGAATATAGGGCAAGTTACTTCTACTCTATTTTCTATGTTACGGGTCATAAAATCAGCTGATGAAATATAAACTTTTGGTTTATCATTATTTCCAAAAATAAATAATCGTGTATGTTCTAGAAATTTATCAACAATACTCACAATCTCAATGTTTTCACTCATACCAGAAACTCCCGGAACCAAACAACAAATACCTCTAACCACCATTTGAATTTTAACTCCAGCTTGACTTGCCTCATAGAGCTTATCAATCATTCTATAATTAGAAATACTGTTCATCTTTAGCTTAATATAAGCTGGTTGCCCTAATTTTACATTATTAATCTCATTGTCAATAAGTTTAAACAACTCCAATTGTGTATAATGTGGAGATGTAATGATTTGCTTATAGTTAAAAACCCGATAATTTGTATCTAAGAAATCAAAGACTTTACTTATATCTTTCAGTATTTTTTGGTCTGCTGTAAATAAGGTGTAATCTGTGTATATCTTTGCTGTAGATTCGTTAAAATTACCCGTACTTACAAAGCCATAACGTTTTAATTTCTTCTCTTCCTCACGCTCGATAATACACATTTTACTATGTACTTTTAGTCCTTTAACCCCAAAAATTAAATTGACACCTTCGGATTTCATTTGTTCAGCATATTTTATATTTGCTTCTTCATCAAAACGAGCTTGCAACTCAATAGATACTGTAACTTCTTTACCATTTTTTGCTGCATTTATTAAAGAACTTGCTATATGAGAGATTTTTGCTAAACGGTAAATTGTTATTTTAATAGTTTTTACCTTTGGATCCAACGCTGCTTCTCTTAAAAACTTAACGATATATACAAACATATGATACGGTGCGTACAGCAAATAATCTTTATTTGAAATAGCACTAAAAATACTCCCTTGCAAACTCAAGCCTTTAATTGGTAATGGAGTAATCTTTTTATAAAGCAAATCTTCTCTTCCCAAGCTAGGAAAACTCATATAATCCCTTCTGTTATGGTAACGCCCTCCTGGAATTATACTATCGGAAGTTTTAATACCCATTTTAGCCATAAGATATGCTAAAGTATCTTTCTCAATATTCTTATCATATACAAAACGTACAGGATCACCGATTTGGCGATGCTTAACACTATCCTCAATTTTTTTCAAGAAACTCTTACTCAAATCACTATCAAAGTCCAATTCTCCATCACGCGTGATCTTAATCATATGCGCTGAAATAGATTGATAATTAAAAATGCTAAAAATATCATGCAAACAATACCTTAGTAAATCATCAAGCATTAAGATATAATCCTCGTCGTTATGCTTAGGTAATACTATAAACCTATCCATAGTTCTCGGGAACTCTATTAAAGCAAATTGATTATCTCCATTGCTAAGTACCATTTTAACAGCAAGATAGGATGCATCATCTTTTAATAATGGAAGGTCTACATCATCATTTAATATGATTACAACCAAAGCCTGACTAATTTCTTCGTAAAAATATTTTTTAAGAAAGGTACTTTGCTTATCATTGATTTCAGATTCATTAATAACTGTAACATGTTTATCTTTAAGTTTTTCCTGGATTGTGCTTAAAATATTTAAACTTTCACTTTGCTGATGTATTACAGTTTCTGTTATTATTTCAAGTAATTCACCTGCTTTTATCCCTCCTAATTGGTTTTTACCACCTTTACCTGCTTGCTGAATACGTTTAACTGTAGCGTATCTTATTTTAAAGAATTCATCAAGGTTATTTGAAAATATACCCAAAAACCGTAAACGTTCTATTAATGGCACACTCTCATCAGCTGCCTCTTGCAATACTCTGGCATTAAATTGTAACCAGCTAACCTCACGGTTTACATAAAAATTATTATTCTTTTGAATATTATTCATGAACTATTATTTGTATTCCTACAAAGATATTTTATTTATAAATTAATCAAACACAAAGCAACAATTATTATTCTTGTAGTCTATTATTTACTTATATATACGTTTCATCGAATAATTTAATCTTTTTATAGAATTATACATATCTTTACTCAAAGTTAAGTGCTACCCAAAACAACCTAATTAATAACTAAATGAAAACTAAACCTACATTAATTGACTTTGTACCGTTGTCAAAATTAAATGCATTTTTTTTAAAGAACTGTTTCTAAGGCTATTGAGTCACAGTTTATAAATCTTACCAGGTTTTTATTTTCAGTATTATATAAATCAAGCGTATGGAAAAAATTACTCAATCCTACCAAACAATAATAGCCCTCTTTGGAATTTTCTTTGCTTTTAGCTTCCTAGCTAATGCACAAGTACAACAAAATTTTACTCCAAGATTTAGCGAAACCATAAATGGCGATGTTGTTATTATAGCTAATAATATGCTATCTAGAACTGCAACAACAGATTATAATGGTGAAGATGGTAATCATGATTTTAGCGATAATGTATATGTAGATATTGATACCGATGCTACTACATTTAATTCTAGTAGTGCCAATTTTGTAAATCCTGAGCCACAAGTAGTCTGCTTAAACATTATAAAAACCTATTTGTATTGGGCAGCTGGAGATAAAGAAAAGGATAATGGGGACGATAACCAGCCCAACTGGAATTACAATGATATTAAATTAATGCTCCCAGGTGAAAATGTATATACCACATTAACTGCTGATGAAGTTATATATAGAGGGAGAGATGTTCACTTTAGTAATGACCCATATGTATGTATTAAAGATATCACATCATTGGTCACTTCTCTTACAAGCCCTTATGGAAAGTATCAAGTAGCCAATGTTGAGGCAAAAAATGGTGATTTATTTTCTCATACCTTAGGTAGCCATCCTGGGACTTCTGGTGGTTGGCAAATAGTATATGTATATGAAAGCCCAGAGTTAACCACTAAAAATATTAGTTTGTTTGACGGCTATGCACATGTATCAAAAACAGAAAACAATTTTGATATTGATTTTAATGGTTTTCAAACTGTACCCATTGGTCCTGTTAATGCAAAAATTGTTATTGGTGCTTTAGAAGGAGATAGAGATTTAAGTGGCGATAAATTACAAATACGAAATACAGCAAATACTTTTGTTGATTTAACTGCGCCATTAAGAACGGCTGATAATTTTTTTAATAGTAGAATTACTGTAGGAAACACTAATTTCACAAATAGAAACCCTGCAAGTTTAAATACTCTTGGCTTTGACGCTTCAGTATTTCAGCTTGATAATGCTGGTAATAGTATTATTGATAATAACCAAACTTCAGCCACATTAAGACTTACGTCTAACCAAGAAGTTTATGGTTTATTCTTAATAGGGTTATCTGTAGATGTTTGGGCACCAAACTTGTATCCAATTAAACTAAAGTCTGATGCCGAAAATGATATTACTGAAGCTGGGAATACTGTTATTTTTGATTTTAACTTTTCAAATACTGGAAATGATGACGCTATTAACGTTGTACTTTCTACAACACTACCAACTAATTTAGAATTTATTTCAGCAAATAATTTACCAAATGGAGTTACATATTCGTATAACATAAATACTAGGTTTTTACAATTTTTTGTTGAAGATGGATTAGTAGATGTAGGTGATGCACCTATAAGCCTACAGTTTGAAGTTCAGATTAAAGAAGAATGTTACTTCTTAGAAGACAGCTGTGATTTATCTTTTGAAATACAATTATTAGCAACGTATAATGGTGTAGAAAATCCAGCACCACAAAGCACATTAAGCTCAAATGATTTAGATGAATGCCAACTAGGAACTGTATTACCAATAACTATTATACAACCAGATGCAGCAGTATGGGCAAATCCTCCTGAGGATTTAAACAGAAACTTTAATTGTGAAAATATAAGCAACCTTGGTAATGCCCAAAGTTTATTTCCAGATACTGATAAATGTACTTTTGCGTTAACAAAAACGTCTGGTCCATTTGTACCCAATGTTGGTTGTGGTAGTTCAGGAACATATACAAATACATGGACATTTACTGATGCCTGTGGAAGAACAATTGCAGATTATGTACAAGTAATTACAGTAGTTGATGACACACCACCAGTATTTGAAGCTTTACCAAATGATTCTACAATAGAATGTGTTCAAGGTTCAAATTTTACACAACCCACAGTAACCGATAGCTGTAGTAACACAATTAATTTATCATTCCAAGATACGACAACAAATGGCTCTTGTGATGGGGACTATTCAGTAACAAGAACTTGGACAGCTGTAGATGAATGTGGAAATACTTCAACTGCTACTCAAACTGTATTCATTCAAGATACAACACCTCCAAATTTAGATACTAGTGTTGAACCAGAAATAACGCTTATATGTAGTGTTGTTCCAGAAATACCAACATTGGAATTCTCAGATAGTTGTTCAGCAAATGTAACTGTAATTTACGAAGAAGAAGAGCAAATAATAGATGACGAGAATTATGATATTATACGTAACTGGACAGCTTTTGATGATTGTGCCAATGACACAAAGTTTACTCAAATCGTACATATGCAAGCTAATAATTCTATTAATAGAATACCATTAAACATGTGTGCTAATGACTTTTCAATTGATTTAAATAACTATGTTGATATTGATAATAATGGGTATTGGGAGAGCGATAATCTCAACGTTTTAAACAATACCGAGTTAGACCCTGTTAATTTATCTCAAGGCGAATATATGTTTAATTACATATCATCAGTAAATCAATGTGTCCAAATAACAGAGCTAACTATTACTATAGGTGAAATTTGTCAGGAACGAGAACCTTGTATAAAATCAATTTTTGATGTTGAAATATCCAAATTGGTAACCCCTAATGGCGATTTAAAAAATCAAACTTTTAATGTTGCTTACATATCAAATCCTGATGTGGATGTAAGAACAAATTGTGACATTATTATTACCGTTAAAATGTTTAATCGTTGGGGAACCAAAGTATTTGAATCCAGAGATTATAATAATGATTGGACAGGCACTTCTAGTGGCCGAATAGGAACTGAAATAGAATTACCAACAGGAACATATTATTATGTTGTAACCCTAGAAAATAGTGGCTTAAAACCTATACAAGGATATATCCTTTTAGGTACTGATCAATAAACAAAATGACCAAAACTAAAAAAATATACATTTTACTTATAGTGTGCATTATACCTGCGATTAGCTTCTCACAACAGCTACCGCAGTTTACACAATATATGTACAACACAATCTCAATTAATCCAGCTTATGCTGGTACCAGAGAACGTTTAAACATTGCTATTTTAAACAGGAATCAATGGGTGGGTGTAAATGGAGCTCCAATAACACAAACATTAACAGCAGATACAAGTATTCCAAATTCAAATTTAGGAATAGGCTTATCTATAATAAATGATAAATTGGGTTATGAAAGTACAAACTTTATATATGCAGATATTTCATATACAATTTATATGAATAGAGATTATAGACTCACATTTGGATTTAAGGCTGGAGCAAGTAAGTACGGATTAGATCCTGATTTGTTAACTGATCCTTCAGCAATTGGTGATCAATATTTAGATAAAATTTTTAATAACTGGAAGCCTAATTTTGGTGCAGGAATCTATTACAGATCCGACGATTGGTTTATTTCCTTTTCTTCACCAAGAATATTAAGCCTTAATAATAAGACAGATATTGAGTATGCTGCTATAGAAAGAGTTAGTTATTATGCACAAGGTGGATATATGTTAGATTTTAATCTGCATTTAAAATTTAAGCCAACATTTCTGGTAAAACTAACAAATGGTGCTCCGCCTTCAGTTGATCTAACAGGTAATTTCCTTGTAAATGAAAAGCTTTGGTTAGGGTTAGCATATAGAGTTGGTGATGCTATTGGAGGTTTGGTTAGCCTAGATGCATCTGATAACATATCGTTTGGTTATGCCTATGAATTTAATACGACTGCTTTAAACCCATATACATCGGGTTCACATGAAATATTTATAATCTATAAATTTAATTATCCAAGGTCAAAATGCGACTGTGAAAATAAATTTTAGGTTAATGTATTAATCTTTCAAATCTCTTGGGAATATCATTTTTAGTGTTTCTCCTTGCTTTAATTCATTCCAACAATCAATATCAAATTCAATTATTACTAAACCACAAGTTGGTAAATTATCTACATAAATATTTCCATAAGTATTAACGATTGATGTTAACGCGTGATTATGACCAAAAATCATTATGTTATTATAGCAATTATCTAGTGCTTTTATGAAATTAATTACCTTATTCCCTCCAAAATCATATAATTGATCCTCAATTTTTATGTAATCTTCACTAATATTCAAATTATTTACAAAAATTTCGCAAGTTTCCAGAGCACGCCTAGCTGAACTTGAAAATACAATTTCTGGACTAAATTTGAGAATCTTAAAAGCTCTAGAAACCAAGTCAGAATCAGCAATACCACGTTTTTTTAATGGTCTATTAATATCAGTAATATCAAACTCCCATGATGATTTTGCATGCCTAACAAAAACAATTTTTTTCATACAATATCGTTTAAATGCTATTTTTATCGATAAAATGTTGTTTTTATCGGTTTTAAGGTTTACTTTGGCGTTTTAAAATTAATGAATAATGTTTAATAATTTAAATACATTTATAATTACTAATATGAGATTTTTCGTTTCAACGAGTATTTATGTCATTTAAACATTTTTATTTGCCTACAACTTTACATATCAGTTTTTTTGTTAGAGATAAAAATGAATAATGACCCCAAATCTAGTTCAAATTGTTAATCCATTCGCACTTAATAGTAGTGCACTTCCCTCCAGTTTTAATAGAATTAGTCAAATACACATTATGCTGTATATGACAATTTGTATTTTATTAATCAAGTAAATAATATTAAATCGCTAAGCGATAAGTTTTAGTTAATCATTATTAGATATGAAAACAACAACTACTTTAGTAATCTTACTTTGCTTAAATGTGTTAACCGCATTTGGCCAACAACCTATTGAGCTACCAAAAAATAGAGGTGCTCAAGAATCCAATGATTGGCCTAAGACAAGAAAATATTCTGATGAATATATAATAAAGTATGAAGCTATATTAAAGAAAAGAGCTTCTATTTACCAAAGCGTAAATGCAAAACAAGCAATAGCTACAACGACTCCAAGCCCTGTAGGATCATGTAATGTCATTACATGTGGCTCGTTTGGTCTCAACGATGTTACCCCAAACAACTCTTGGGGAGGATTTAGAACTGCCGTAGATGGAAGCACATATGCTGCCAATGTAGAATATAGTTGTTGGGATGATAATGGTACTGTAGATTATTCAGAAGGGCAATACATCTCTTACTCAAATAGTGATGCAAATATAGATACACCTGGAATTATATCGCCATCTCCAGATGGTGGTGGATTTGCCATTTTCTCATATAAGAAAGAGGCTATAGAACAAGACATGACTGTGTTACCAAACACAAATTATACGATGTGTTTTGAAATTGCTGTAATTCCTAGATATAGTAATAAGTCGGGTAATTTCTTAGAGTTCACACCAAACTTACAATTTGGAATAGGTTCAGGAGGAGTTGTTATATCTGACCCTTTAACTTATACCCACAATGATTTAAATGTACACCCTGCATCAGATTTTCCAACGTCGCTATCAACGGCAACAACTGGAGCATATCAAAATCCTGGTGGTTGGACCGATATTAATCCATATTGGGAAACTGTATGCATTACATTTAAAACTGATAATTCCGGTTCGGTTAATGTGTATTATAAAACAGGAAATCCAGGAAGATCCGTAGTTTTAGTTGATGGTCTTAGATTAAGTCTTGAAGGTTATGCTGTACCACCAACTTTTACATCCACAGTTAACTCAACTAAATCTCTAATTGTTTGTGATTTATCAACAGTAAATTTAAACGACTATATATCATCATCTGGTCCTTCAGGATCTGTATTAACATGGAGTACAAATGTTGATCCGTTAGTGATTTCAGACCACTTAACTAATACTAATGTTACACCTCCAGGTACATATTATGCTTTTTATTATAATAGTACAGATAATTGCGCCTCTCCAGTTGCTCAATTAGATTTGATTATATCAGATTTAAGTGCTAAAATTATTTCATCGACAGACATTGACTGTTTAGGTAATTCTACTGGAACTGTTACTATATCTGGATTTGATGGCACTTCTCCATATACTTATTCAATAGATGGTGGTGTTAACTATCAAAATAATGATACATTTTCTAATCTAACTACTGGTTCTTATACTATTATTGTAAAAGATGCTAATGGCTGTACTGCAAGTACTAATATTACTTTAAGTACAATTGATTTAGAAGACCCAATAATTAAAGCGCCAAATGATTATACAATTGAAGGTTGTGACACTAATGATATTACTAGCTTAAAATATAGTGAAACATCAGTTACTATTACGTTGGCCGACTTACAAGCTGCAACAGATGGTGGTGGAACTGCATCAGATGATATAAGTATTGAAACCATTTCATATATAGATGAAACTTTATCAAGTGATGTATGTGAAACTATTGTGAAAAGAACATTCACAGTAACTGATAGCTGTGGAAATAGTAGCTCTGCAATTCAGACTATTACGATTCAAGATACTACTGCTCCAAACTTTGTAGAAACTTTACCTGATGATATATCTGTAGAGTGTGATAACATACCTGATGCTCCAGTACTAACCGCAACCGATAATTGTAGTACTGCAGCTGTCAAACTTGAAGAAATAATAACTCCAGGATCTTGTGATAATTCATTTACTATAACCAGAACTTGGTATGCTACAGATGAATGTAGTGGTGCAAATCAAACAGTTCATACACAAACCATTACAGTTCAAGATACAACAGCACCTACTTTTGTTGAAGCTTTACCTCAAGATGCAACAGTGGAATGTGATAGTGTAC
>JAADHG010000078.1 GCA_013151975.1 Chlorobiota bacterium
ATTACTTTTTTCAATTTTTATGTCCTTTTTAACCTCATCTTTTGTTGTAAAAGAAAGACCTGTAAATGTAACTACTGCTATAATCGCTAGACTTAATATTTTATTTTTCATTTTGTTATTTTTTAATTAAATACTTATTATTTCATTTTGTTAAACATATATCGAGCTATTTTCCACTCGTTATTTTCTTTTTCAAAAATAAACAATTCTCTGTTTTCTTCAGGAACAGTTTCTCCTGTAGCATGAATTAAAGTTGTTCCTTTTGATGTTGTTATAGCAAAGGCTATATCATTTTCAATAACTATTTCTTCAATAAAGAATTCGATATTTAATTGTATTTGAGAAAACACAAATTCATAAGCTCCTTTAATGGCAGCTGTTCCATTGGCTGTTGGAGCTCCTGATGGCATAAAAACACCATCTTTTGTATAAGAATTTACTGCCTTACTTACATTTGAAGTATTCAGTGATTCTTTGTAAACCATTAATAATTTTTCAATTTGCTCTTTACTTTTTCTTTCCATTTTGTTATTATTTATTTCATTATTAGATGTGCCTTGTTTTTTTTCTGTACATCCAATACTAACAAGACTAAATACGATAACGGACATGATTAAATTTTTCATACTGCAAAGATGAATCGGAAATGGAAAAGACACCTATAAACTAGGTTAAGAAAAAATCTTAATCTATGTTAAGAGTAAACTTATTTGGTTGTAATGTTCTTTCTTATTTTGCTCAAAAACTCTGGAGTAACACCTATATATGCTGCGATTTGAACATTAGATATTCGGTTAAATAAGCTTGGATACGTTTTTAAAAAATCTAAATATCTCTCTTCAGCAGTAGAACTAATATTTTGAAGTACACGTTTTTGAAGACTTACAAAAGCATTTTCGATTAGTACCCTAAAGATTCTGTCGAATTTTGGAAAATTTGTATAAAGAAGTATTAAATCTGGCCTGGTGATTTGTAAAATTGTTGATGCTTCAAGAGCCTCAATATAAAGTTCACTTGGTTTTTCAGAATGAAAACTCCCTAAATCTGCTATCCAGCCATTTTCAATTGAAAACTGTAAATTATGCTCTGTGCCTTTAGTATCTACTTTGTACATTTTAAAGCAGCCGCTCACGACAAAAGAAATATGTTTACAAACATCTCCTTCCTGAAGAATAAATTGTCTCCGCTTTACTTTTCTTTCAGTTAGTTTGGATTCAAGACACTCTATTTCTTCGCTATTTAAAGGAGTGTAGTTTGAAAAATGTTCTATGATTTGAGTAATATTCATTTTTTTGAATATCTGAAATAGTTAGGATATGAATATGATTTTAATGATGAACGAATTTAGTTTTTTTTAGATAAAGACCATAAAAAACCACCTTGTTTTTACAAAGTGGTTTGGGTTTTATGAGATACTGAAACAAGTTCAGTATGACAGGACATATTTATTTAATCATATCGTAACTACGTTTTATGAAGTTTGTCAATTCTTCACCTTTTAATAAGCCTTGAGACAATCGTGCTAAATCTAAACTTTGATTTATTAATCGTTCTTGTTTCTTTTTGGTTTTAGTGTTTAAAATGTCATTTACCAATTCGGAGTTTGTATTTACAATCAAGTTATACATTTCTGGCATATTGCCCATTCCAAACATTCCGCCACCACCGTTTGTTGCATCTCTTTCATACGACGCATAAATTCTGGTTGTGTAATTATAAAAGGTGACGCATTGCTATCCATTGGTTCTAATTGTACCATAAATTTTTCAGAAGGTACTACTTCTTTCAATAACTCGTCGAGCTTGGTTTTTTCTTCATCTGAGAGTTTAGAAATTTTAGTATCGTCTTTTTTGATTAAATTATCAATATGATCTCCATCTACTCGAACAAAAGAAACGTTTTCTTTAGTGGTTTCAAGCTTCTGAATTAAATGAGATATAATAGGAGAATCTAATAATAATACTTCATAACCTTTGGCTTTTGCAGCTTCAATATATGAGTGTTGAGCATCTTTATCAGAAGCATAAAGAATTACCAACTTATCATCTTTATCGGTTTGGTTTGCTTTTATTTTGTCGTGTAATTCATCATAAGTATAATACTTTCCATCAACAGTTGGATAGAGTGCAAAAGCATCAGATTTTTCAAAGAATTTGTCTTCGGAAAGCATTCCGTATTCAATCACAATTTTAATATCGTTCCATTTCTTTTCAAAATCTTCTCGATTATCATTAAATAATGATTTTAATTTATCGGCTACTTTACGAGTGATGTAAGAAGCTATTTTCTTAACAGCACCATCAGTTTGTAAGTAACTACGCGATACGTTTAACGGAATATCGGGCGAATCAATAACACCACGAAGCATGGTTAAAAATTCAGGTACAATACCTTCTACATTATCGGTTACAAAAACTTGATTTTGATACAGCTGAATTTTATCCTTTTGAATGTTTAAATCATTGGTCATCTTTGGAAAATACAAGATCCCTGTGAGGTTAAACGGATAATCTACATTTAAATGAATATGAAATAAAGGCTCTTCAAATTGCATAGGATACAATTCGCGATAGAAACTTTTATAATCCTCGTCTTTTAAATCTGCAGGTTGTTTTGTCCAAGCAGGATTTGGATTATTGATGATGTTGTCAATTGTAATTTTCTTTTGAGGCTCTGTGGTTTCTTTTCCGTCTTTATCTTTTGTTGTTTTTGGTACGTGGTTGGAATCGTTAGCTTCTTTAGTTCCAAATTTAATTGGAATTGGCATAAACTTATTATATTTCTGTAATAACTCGTTTATACGAGATTCTTCAAGAAACTCGGTAGAATCATCAGCGATATGGAGTATAATTTCGGTACCTCTATCTTTTTTCTTTCCTTTTACTAAGGTGTACTCTGGTGAACCATCACAAGTCCAATGTGCAGCGTCTTCATCGTCTTTAAAAGATTTAGTAAGTATTTCTACTTTGTCAGCCACCATAAAGGAGGAGTAAAATCCTAAACCAAAGTGCCCTATAATTCCAGAATCTTCAGCTTTATCTTTATATTGATCTAAAAACTCTTCAGCGCCAGAAAAAGCAATTTCATTAATATATTTTTTTACTTCTTCAATGGTCATCCCTAGACCTTGATCAATAATATGAAGTTTTTTGCCTTTTTTGTCAATTTTAACTTCAATTATTGGATTGCCATAGTCTAATTTAGCTTCGCCACTATTAGCAATATGCTTCAACTTTAAAGTTGCATCAGTAGCATTACTTATAAGTTCACGTAAAAAGATTTCGTGATCGCTATACAAGAATTTTTTAATTAAAGGGAAAATGTTTTCTACTGCAACATTAATATTTCCTTTTGCCATAATGAATTGTTATTTTTTCTTTTCCGTGAAAACGGAAAACTGTTTAAACTTTGTTTTATTTCTGTTTATCTATTGGCAACAAAAATGCCAATTCGTTAAAAGTGACAAACTGACATTTTATTATAAGTTTAATTTGTAATTTTAGCCATTAAAACGAACAGATTTATGTACAATTCTAGAATAATAGGTTTAGGTAAGTATCTTCCAGACAATGTGGTTACAAATGATGAATTAGCTAAACTGATGGACACCAATGACGAATGGATACAGGAGCGTACTGGCATAAAAGAACGACGCTGGATTAAAAAGGGAACTGATGACTCATCGGCAGTTATGGGAGCAAAAGCGGCTAGAATTGCCATAGACAGAGCGGGATTAACCAAAGATGATATCGATTTTATTGTGTTTGCTACATTGAGTCCTGATTATTATTTTCCTGGTTGTGGTGTGCAAATTCAAGATATGCTTGATATGAAAACGATAGGTGCTTTAGATGTGCGTAATCAATGTTCAGGTTTTGTGTATGCTATTTCGGTAGCTGACCAGTTTATTAAAACAGGCATGTATAAAAATGTTTTGGTTATTGGTGCTGAATATCATTCTAATGGTTTAGATAAAACAACTCGAGGTCGAGGAGTAACAGTAATTTTTGGTGATGGAGCAGGTGCTTGTGTACTGTCTAGAGAAGAAGATAATACAAAAGGAATATTATCAACACATTTACATAGCGAAGGCAAATATGCCGATAAGTTAATTGTTAAGTCTCCGAGTATTGGTCATTGGGTACCAGAGATTTTAGATTCTAAGGAAGAAGATATTTCATATTTTCCTTATATGGATGGCACTTTTGTTTTTAAAAATGCTGTGGTGCGTTTTGGTGAAGTGATTATGGAAGGATTAACTAAAAATAGTTTAACCAAAGAAGATATAGATTTATTTATACCACATCAGGCAAATTTGCGTATTTCTCAATTTGTACAACGTAAATTTGGCTTGCGAGATGACCAAGTGTATAATAATATTATGAAATACGGAAATACAACTGCAGCTTCAATTATTATAGCGCTTACTGAGGCTTGGGAACAAGGAAAAGTAAATGATAATGATACTGTAGTATTGGCAGCTTTTGGAAGTGGTTTTACTTGGGGAAGTGTGATTATTAAGTGGTAAATCAAATTTTCACTAAAGTGAGAATCTTAGTAAATAAAATAAGATTTTATCTTAGCGAGAATAAACAAAAAAACCGAAGCAAAAGAATGCTTCGATTTTTTTTTTACTATTAACCAACATTAACACTTAAAAAAATAAATGTCTGTATATAAGACGTCAATATTTGTGTTTTATTTCATGGACTTGTAAACTTTAACCAATTTTAACATTTTATCGATAAATGAAAACCCGAAGTACATACTTCGGGTTTTCTTATTAATAACCAAACATTAACACTAACCATCAACTATTATGCAGGTTATTAAAGTTTTATTAAAAGATTCCTCCGCCAGATTTTTCGTCGTTATCTCTACGTTTACGAGATTTAGCACGATACTTTCCACCACCAAAACGATACGAAAGACTAGCAGCTATAGTATTGCTTTCCCAGTTAAATTCAATTTCTTGTACGAAAGGTCTATTTGCTACACCTTGAAACTTCATAGTATTAAAAACATCATTATAGCTTAGACTAAATGTGGCTTTACTATCAAGGAAGCTATAACGCATTCCAAGATTTACAAAATACATTGGATCTACATCAAATTGAATATTTTTATTCTTACCTCTGTAAAAACCAAATGCGGTAAATGATAAACTTTTACTAACTTTAAAATTATTATACATTCTAAAGTTAAAAGCTACGTTATTTACTTCAACTGTTTCAAGAACTATATCGTTCTCAGTAGCTATTTCTGATGGAGCAGTTAAACGTTCACTTATACTTTTTTGTGTTTGAGAATAAAAATCGAAGCTTCCATTAATACTCCACCATTTTGTTGGTCTGTAATTTGTAGAAAACTCAAAACCATAAGCAGATGTATTATCAAAATTATCATCTGTTAAAATCAAACGATTCAAATCGGCTCTATCAATTAAAACTACTGTTGAAATTTCATCTTTTATTCTTCTGTAAAATATCCCAGCAGTAATACTTCCTTTTTTTAATTTTCGTGTATAATTAGTTTCAAACGAATTTGTGAATTGAGGTAATAAAGTTTGATTACCAAATTTAGATATTAGTGGTGTATTAAACTCAGGTAGTGGATTTACTTGTCCAACTCCAGGTCTATCTACACGTCTGCTATAGCTTAACTGATAAGAATTTTTTTCAGATGGTGAATACGTAAAGAAAGCTGATGGATACAATTCAAAATAATCATTGTCAAATGGTAAAGTTGTAACTGCATTAGTTCCTAAATCAGTTTCTATAGCCAAGGTTTCAACTTGAACATTTTCAGCACGTAATCCTATTTGGTAGGTCCATTTTTCGAATCTTTTGCTATAGGTTGCATAAGCAGAATAAATATCTCTGCTATAATCAAAATAAGTTGTGGTAGGAATATAATTTCCTAACATATTTTGAGAACGTCCATCTGATTCGTAATTAATAACATTGTTGAATAATCTTGCTTGTAATCCTAATTCTAGTTTAGTGGTTTCCGATAAAGGATCGACATAATCTAAATTAATAGTTGTACGATTTCTTTCGGTGTCGTTAAGCTCAAAATAATTAGGTCTTATAATAAATCCAGAAAATGTATTCTCTGTTCTTGTATCGCCATTATATTTGTTATAATCTACTTCAAGTTCAATGTTTTGACCTTCTTTGTCAAAATCTAATTTGTAATCAAAATTATATTGTTGAGAGTTATTGTCTCCATTATTAGATATAATTTGACTTTGATCGAAAGCAGAGTCGCTAAAAAAGATATCGGTTGTAGCATCTGTACCACCATTAAAAATATTTTGATTTGTAAATACTGAAATAGTATTCTTATCATTTAAATAAAAATCAAGGCCAACTTTAAATACATGAGATTTATTATCACTTAAGATATCTATTTCTTGGAGTGTATTTTGTTCAATTCTATCTATAAACCCATAATTAACATTTTTAGCAATATTGTTACTATAACTACCATATACATTGAATTTACCGTTGCGGTAATTCATATCTAGAGAGCTATTAAATTTTGGCTCCTTTTCATAACGCAAGCCAACATTTGAATTCCCATTAAACCCTACCATTGTATTTTTATGAAGTACAATATTAATAATACCACTCATACCTTCTGGATCGTATTTTGCTGAAGGATTTGTAATTAATTCGATAGATTTAATAGATGTTGAAGGAATTTGTTGTAATAATTGCGCTGTTGGAATGTTAGATAATTTCCCATCTACCATAACGCGAACATTAGAGTTGCCACGCATACTAATATCGCCAGTTTGAGCATCGATACTAACTGATGGGATACCTACCATGATGTCTGAAGCTGTACCAACTGCGGCCAAATCTTTCCCTATAGTAATTACTTTTCTATCTACTTTTTGTTGAATGGTAGATACCTCGGCAATAACCGTTACTGCGTCAAGTGCTGCGGCTTCTTCTTCAAGCATAATATTGCCCAAATCAACTTTACGATTCTTTCTGGTAATAATTAATTCTTTAACTACAGCTTTATAACCAATATATTGTGCAGTTACTGTAATGTTTCCTTCTGGAATTTTTGTAATCTTAAATGTGCCATCTTCTAATGTAATACTTCCAGTAACTATCTCGCCTTTTTCATTTTTAATAATGATATTTACATAGGGCAAGGGTTCATTAAGTGTAGCATCTAGAACTTTTCCGGAGATAGTTCCATCTACTAATGCGTCGTTATTGTTTGTTGCTTGGGTGTTTTGTACAATAAGTAATATGACAAAACACAGAGTGATTAGTTTTTTCATTCGTTTTTTGATTGATTGATTGAATTTGTTGTTTAAAAATGTTTTTTATACATTTATATCTAACAGACGACAGTTATTGGTTCCTGTTACTTTTTTTAACAGAGCTTAACAATTTTTTAACATATAGCATGAAAAAAACCTTAGTTATAGGAGCATCATTAAATAAGGCGAGGTATTCTTATTTGGCAATTATTAAATTATTGCATTTTGGAAATCAAGTAGTTGCAATTGGAAATGTAAAAGGGGAAGTGAATGGTGTAGAAATTATTACTGAGAAAAAGAAATTTTCAAATATTCATACCGTGACTTTGTACCTTAACCCTAAGGTGCAAAAAGAATATTATGACTATATAATCTCATTGCATCCAAAACGTGTTATTTTTAATCCTGGAACAGAAAATCCAGAGTTTTATCAAATTTTAGAGAATAATAAAATAGATTATGAAGTGGCTTGTACTCTAGTCTTGCTTTCTACGAATCAATATTAATCCTATAAATGTAAGTAAACCATTTAGAGGTAAAATTTCCCAATGAAATTGATAGCTACCAATGATACTTTCTGGTAAAGTTGTAATTAAATAAGTTATTGCAATTGCTGAAAGTCCAACAATCCATGCATAATTATCCTTAATTTGAAACTTGGTTAAAATCCCAAAAGCAAATAACCCTAATAATGGACCATAAGTAAATGTTGCAAATTTAAATAGGTTTCCAACAACATTACCATCGAGATTATTAAAAAGAATAACGACTAGTATTAATACAATTGAAACACCAATATGAACTTTTTTACGTAACGGTTTTTGTTCGTTTTTAGGCCTTTTTTCAATATTTAAAAAATCAACCGAAAATGATGTTGTTAAAGACGTTAAAGCACTATCAGCACTTGAGTATGCAGCGGCAATTAAACCAATAAGAAATGTAATTGCTAAACCAGCTCCTAGACCTTGATTCATTGCAATTTCTGGAAACAACAAATCGGTTCTCGTTTTGCCATCTACAACTGGAATTTGCAAACCAAATTTGTCTGCATAAATAAACAATAATGCTCCTAAAGATAGGAATACAAAATTAACAATAACCAATAGTGTTGCCATGGCTATCATATTTTTTTGTGAATCTTTTTTGGTTTTACAGGTCAGATTTTTTTGCATCATATCTTGGTCTAATCCAGTCATTGAGATTGCAATAAAGATTCCACCAATAAAATATTTCCAGAAATAGGTTTTAGAATTTGGATCATCGAAAAAGAAAATTCTTTTTTTAGTTCCAAACTCATCCGAATTTAAAAACTCCAAATAAGACCAATCTAATTTTTGATTTATTAAATAAATGGCTACGCCAACAGCGGTTAACATTGCTAGAGTTTGTAAAGTGTCTGTCCAAACAATGGTTTTTATGCCACCTCTAAACGTGTAAATCCAAATTAATAAAATTGAAATAGCCACAGTTGTCCAAAACGGAACACCAAGTTGTTCAAAAACTATATACTGCATAACAAGTGCAACTAAAAATAATCTAAATGATGCTCCTGTAACTCTTGAAAGTAAAAAGAAAAACGCACCAGTTTTATAGCTTACTTTTCCAAAACGTTGTTCAAGATATTGATAAATTGAAGTGACATCAAGTTTATAATATAAAGGAAGTAATACAAATACTATAAAAAGATAGCCAACAAAAAACCCCAAGACACCTTGCATATATGCAAATTGTTGTCCGGAAATCATTCCAGGAACAGAGATAAAAGTGACACCAGAAAGGGAAGCTCCAATCATTCCAAAAGCAACAATATACCAAGGCGATTGTTTGTTAGCTTTAAAAAACGTATCGTTTGAATCGTTTTTTCCAGTAAAATACGATATAAGCATAAGCAAACAGAAATATGCTGCTATGAGTAAAAGAATTTGAGTTCCAGTCATAAGTGAAGATTCAACAGCCAAAATACAAATTTTCAAATCAAAAGAAACATTGTTGTTTACGTGGCAAAAAAGTTTTTTAAATTGTAAATTCGCAGTTATGGAATTTTCTTCAAAGCTACTTGAAAAAGCAGTAAACGAAATGGCGCAATTGCCTGGAATAGGCAAACGTACAGCACTGCGTTTAGTGTTACATTTGTTAAGACAACCCAATGAGCAAACTATGCATTTGTCAAATGCATTATTAAAAATGCGAGAAGATATTAAGTTTTGCAAAAGCTGTCATAATATTAGTGATGTTGACCTCTGTGAGATTTGTGCCAATCCGCATAGAAACACCGAAATTATTTGTGTAGTTGAAGACATTAGAGACGTTATGGCTATTGAAAACACGAGTTCTTTTAGAGGATTATATCATGTGCTTGGAGGTAAGATTTCGCCAATGGATGGTATTGGGCCTCACGATTTAAACATTATTCCTTTAGTAAATAGGGTAAAAGAGAGTGAAGTAAAAGAATTGATTTTTGCTTTGAGTTCCACAATGGAAGGTGATACCACGAACTTTTATATTTACAAGCAAATTCAAGATTATAAGGTCATTACATCTACTATTTCCAGAGGGGTTTCGGTAGGTGATGAACTGGAATATGCAGACGAGGTTACATTAGGAAGGAGTATAATTAATAGAATTCCGTTTGAAGCCTCTTTAAAAATGTAAGTGTTTTTACCCAAATACTGCTAATAGAATTTTAACTTACCTAAAATATTTTGATTAATGATAGGTTATAAAATAAGATTCAAGCTTAAAAAACCTATCTATTCATTATCTTTGATTGTTTTTGAATTCGGAATTGTTTAGATATTAATAACCCAAATTTTAGAGTTTTTGAGTCAAAGTAAAATCTAATTTAATAACACCTATAGCATTTTTAATTAAGAATGGATAACCAAATAGCAGTTCTATTACCACATTATAATAATCTTAATGGTCTACAATTGACATTAAAGTCTCTTCTTCAAGAAACAGAAGAGTTTACCTTGTTTATTTTTGATGACGGAAGTGATGATATTGAATCAATAAAAAGTACTATTAAAAATTTTAGCAGTCAATTAAAAATTATTTTAGAAACAAACCAAACAAATAAGGGTATTACAAAAACACTAAATAAAGGATTGGAATTCATACTTGGTCTCAATCAATTTTCTTTTATCGCAAGGTTAGATGCTGGCGATGTTTGCATGAATAACAGGTTTAAATATCAGAAAGAAGTTTTTTTAGAAAACATAGACATTGGTTTACTTGGATGCTGGGTAAAGTTTGTTGATGTTAATAGGAAACAATTGTTTGTATTTAAGCCACCTTCAAGTTCTTCTGAATTAGAAACATCTATCCATTCTTATAATCCTTTTATTCATCCTTCAGTAATGTATAGAATAGATGTAATTAATAAATTAGGTTTTTATCCAGAGAATTATCCGGCTTTGGAAGATCATGCGTTTTTTTTTAAAATTATTAAGTCATTTAAGACTAGCATTGTAGAGCATGTTTTATTGGAATATGAAGTAAATCCTAAAGGAATATCAACTTTAATGAGAAAAACCCAAACTAGAAGCAGAATAAAGTTGTTTTTAAATGAATATAAATTTGGTATATATCCAACGGTTGGTTTATTAAGAGCTTTGATAACACATATATTGCCTCAAAAAGTTTTAATTTTATTTAAAAAGAATTTTTTTTATAAACAATATGAAGATTATCACCCTAAATAAAGAAGATTTTTTTGCTAAGTGTAAAGAATTGATAGATAAAATAGATGGAAAGCCAGATGTTGTAATTGGGGTTCTTAATGGTGGAGGCTATATTGTTGATGCAATTAAAAAGGAAAGGGTGTATGAAACAGTCAAGTTTGAACAGATAAAACATCAACGAGATGGAGAATTAAAAAAAGAAAACCTTATTTTTAAAATCTTATTAAAGTTTATGCCATATGCTGTTTTAGATAGACTTAGAATATATGAATCAAAAAATGCGAAGCAATCAATTAATACGCTTAACATGATTGAATTATCTAAAAAGAAACTTGATTTTAAACTTTCTATTACTTCAAAAGAGTTAATTAAAAATATATTAATTATTGATGATGCTATAGATACTGGAAAAACCATGTATATTATTAAAAACAATTTAATCAAGATGTTTCCAGACATTAATATTAAAATAGCAGTTATTTCTTGGACCATAGAAAATTCTATCATAGCACCAGATTATTACCTTTTTAAAAATATTTTATTAAGATTTCCATGGTCTAAAGATTATAAAGGAAAAGATTTTGAAAAAAAAAGCTTTAGTTGTTGATTTAGATGGCACTCTGTTTTCAATAAATACGTTTCATTATTTCATTAAATATTTGATTCGTTTTTGCCTTAGGAATATAGATATGATATTATTGATTAAGATTTCAGTAATTGTTATTTCTAGAGGACTCAAAATTATATCACATTCCAAAATGAAGTATCTTATCCTAATGAGAATAAGATATAAGATACTAATAGACTATCAGGAATTTGTTGGTAGTATTTCTTTTGCGAAAAGAGACCTTCTTTTATTAAAAAAAAGGAGTTTTGATATTACAATATTAGCAACTGCTGCGCCTTCATGCTATGCAAAAATTATAGCTAAAAATGAGTGTTTTGATTTGTGTTTGGGAACAGAATTCCCTATTACAAATTTTAATACTGAATATGAAAATAGTAAAGAAGTTAAAAAAATGAATGTGATGAATTATTTAATGAAAGATGATATTTATGAAATTGACACATTTATTACCGACCATTTAGATGATATACCTCTAATGAAATTATCAAGAAGAAATATAATTGTGAATCCTAACCGTTATACAAAAAAAGAATTAAAACGGCATAATATTTCTTTTGAGGTTTTATAGAAACTAATATTATAGAAGTAAATAGGATCTATTACAATTTTAATTTAGTGTGAATAATTAAAAATAATACATCTTTTTCATTAATTTTGCAGTCAGAAACTATAAACACTTTTGCATTAATACTATGGCAAAATTTGAACTTAAGTTACCTAAGATGGGAGAGAGTGTTGCTGAGGCAACTATAACATCTTGGTTAAAAGAAATAGGAGATACCATTGAAGCAGATGAAGCAGTTTTAGAAATTGCTACAGATAAGGTTGATAGTGAAATACCTAGCGAAGTAGATGGTATTTTAGTTGAAAAATTATTTAATGTTGATGATGTCGTGCAAGTTGGTCAAACTATTGCAGTTATAGAGATAGAAGGTACTAATGATGTAGTAGATGCTAGCTCAAAAAAGGAAACTGTTGCACCTACTAGCGAAGCTCCAACAGAAGCTGTTGCTGAGGTTGCACAAACCGTAGTTGCTGCAAAGACTACAGCTACTCCAGTTATTCATTCAAATGTAGAGCGTTTTTATTCACCTTTAGTAAAAAACATAGCAAAAAAGGAAGGTATTGCCCAGGCAGAATTAGATACTATTTCAGGCACAGGAAAAGAAGGACGTGTTACCAAAAATGATATACTAGCTTATATTGAAACTAGAGGAAGTCAGCCTGTTAAGGAAGTCATTGCAACACCAGAAACCAAGCCAGAA